>SDNN01000174.1 GCA_004524425.1 Promethearchaeota archaeon | reverse complement strand
GTGAGAGAATTCCACGTGCATAACATTATTTTCTTCCCTTCTTTTCCTTGCCCAAATTTAGGACCAACGGTATGAATTATATGCTTTGATTTGAGGTTCCCTCCGGAAGTCATCACCGCGGTTCCCGTTCCCACCATTCCTAATTTATTAATCATTCGATTACATTCCTGTTGAACCTTGGCACCAGCATCACGTAAAATTTGGCACCTCAATTCTCCACTTGGCAGCATCCTGCTATTGGAAGGTATTACAATAGCATCACATTGTATCTTAGTTATTTCATTAACAACTAATTCGATGGTAGTTGCATTTACATTGACCTTATTCATGAAGACAAGTCAGGGATCGATTTATGCATGAAATATATTCTTTAAAATTATTATTAGATAATCATATATATATCTTTTTCAACTTGGAAATATTTTTCAATAGAATTTCATGACACCTGAAATAATTTAATAATCGAATTTTTTTATGATTACCGCGGACTAGTTTAGCAATTATTTAGTTCCATTCTTTTCTATTATTTTTTTTACCAGTATTTCTACATTCTCTTCGATAATTTGAAGAATTTTGCGGTAATTCTCTGATCCCGTCTTATATGGATCTGGTATGTTTGGAGATTCCATATCTCCATTAAATTCTTTCAATGTAAATAATTTGCCCTCGAGATGGGGCTTTAATTCCCTGAATCTTCTTTTCAATTTAATTAAATGATATCTCTCCATTCCTATTATTAAATCTTGTTTTTCTATCAATTCTCTTGAAATGATCTTGGGTCGAAAATCCGAAAATCTCACTCCTTTTTTTTCTATATAATGTTGCGTCTCAGGTTGAGCGTGATCAAACGCATCATGCCATCCCGCAGAATCAAAATTTATATTTTTTAATCGTTCCTTATATTTGGTTTGCTTTAATCCTTTTGCAATATATTCTGCGGCAGGAGATCGACAAGTATTAGCATAGCAAATGAATAATACGTTTTTAATGCTCATAATATTATTATAGTTATTTAGTTAATCCATTTGGTTGTTAATTTTAATGATTTTCATTATAGCTTTTTCAACATGAGTATCAATTATTTTGAGAATTTTCTTATAAATATTCGTGCTTGTATAATAGGGATCGATGATATCTGGATTTTCTACTTCACCACTAAATTCTTTTAAAGTGTAAACTCTCTTTTCTATGTCTGGAATTTCAGAATAATTAATAACAATATCGTGTGAATGTGCTTTTTCCATTGTTAAAATGAGATCTTGCTTTTCTAAAAGATTCTTGTTAATAATTTTCGGTCGAAAATCAGACTCATTTATTCCTTTAGATTTAAGATATTCTCTTGACTCCGGTTGCATGTAAGAAAAGGCATTAAAAAACCCAGCACTATCGAAAGTAATGTCATCTAATTCATTCTGATACTTTTTTTTCAAATGCTTGGCCAAGTATTCTGCAGCGGGACTTCTTGCCGTGTTTCCCATACACACAAATAAAACGTTCTTTATCTTGTTATGAATTTTTATTCTCCTCATTTTCATTGATTTCAATTATTTTTTTGAGAGCTTGTTCAACGCCGTACTCCACCTTTTCCATTACTTTTTTGTAATCTTCCGGTTCGAAATCAATGGGGTCAGGAATTTCAGCTTTTTCTTTCTCCCCTATAAAATCAAATAATAAAAAGACCTTATCATCTAAATTATTAACATGCTTGAATCTTCTTTTTAGCTTCCTTACATGCCATTTTTTTTCAAAGCCAAGAATTAAATCCTGTTCTTTTAGTAGACCTTCATCTATTTGCTTCCCTCTAAAATCGCTAAAATCAATTCCTTTAGCTGAAAGATAATTAGCTGTGCCGTCTCTTGGAACTTTGAAATAGCTATAAAGTCCAGCAGAATCAAATTGAACATCTTTCAATTCCTTTTCAAATTTAGTTTCTTTTAACCATTTTGCTAAATATTCGGCAGCAGGGCTTCTTGAAGTATTTCCACTACACAGAAATAATACGTTTTGAATGTTTCCCATGTGTATCTATATAGAAAATGCGATAATGCAAAAAAAAACTTTGTTAAAAAAATAAACAAAGAAAAATTTTGGCTATTTTTATTAAATACTTAAATTATATAGAAAATAAGGATTATAGTAAGTTCAAAACTTTTTAGCGAAGAGCTTTTGAGAATCACAAAAGATATTCTTATTATTGGTGGAGGAGTAGCGGGTTTATCATTAGCTATTAAACTTGCTTCCTTGAATGATAAGATTGATATAGTATTAATAACAAAAGAAGATTTGAAGGAATGCAATACTTATTATGCTCAAGGAGGCATTGCATGTGTGTGGGACAGCAAAAAAGATTCTTTTGAGAAACACGTTCAGGACACGCTTAGTGCCGGAGATGAATTGTGCGATGAGTCCATCGTTCGAAAGATCATTGGACAAGCTCCAGAAAGGATAGAAGAACTAATTGAATGGGGTGTTGATTTTTCGCGGGATGAAAATGGAAGATATGAACTTGGTAAGGAAGGCGGTCATTCAGAAAGAAGAATCTTTCATGTCAATGATAAAACTGGTCAAAGCGTGGAACTTTGCTTAATAAATTACATCAAGCAATTTGATAATATTGAAATCAGAGAAAATTGGTGTGCAGTAAACCTTTATGCTAAAAATTTAAAATGTTATGGTGCTTATGTCTTAGATAATACTAATGGAGAGATACATAATATTGCAGCTAAGACAACCATATTGGCTACAGGAGGTGCAGGAAAAATTTATTTATATACAACTAATCCAGATGTTGCTTCTGGTGATGGCATTGCTTTAGCTTATCGAGCGGGAGCAATGATATCCAATATGGAATTCCTTCAATTTCACCCTACCTGTTTGTATCATCCTTATGCAAAGAATTTTCTCATCACTGAAGCAATGCGAGGAGAAGGTGCCATTTTAAAGGATTTAAAGGGCAGAAAATTTATGGAAAAATATCATCCTTTAAAAGAATTAGCACCAAGAGATATCGTGTCGCGAGCAATCGATTCTGAGTTGAAAAAATCTGGGGATGATCATGTTTTATTGGATATTGCTTCCTATAAAGATGCTGAATTTATAAAAGATCATTTTCCTGGGATTCATGAGAAATGCCTTGAATTCAATATAGATATAACAAGAGAACCGATTCCTGTGGTACCCGCAGCCCATTATTGTTGTGGCGGTGTGGTTGCCCAAATCAATGGAGCGACGGATGTTAAAAACCTGTATGTTATTGGAGAATCTGCTTGCACGGGATTACATGGAGCAAATCGCTTGGCAAGTAATTCTTTATTAGAGGGCTTGGTTAGCGCCCAAGAGTGTGCAATAACCATAAATAATGAGATAGATAAAAAGAAAATTAAGAAATTTGAAGAATGGGAAATCGGAGATGCGGTTCCGTCAACAGAAGGGGTAGTGATTACTCAGAACTGGGATGAGATACGATATACCATGCAGAATTTCGTAGGGATCGTGAGATCAGACAGGAGATTAAAAAGAGCTTTAAAGAGGATGAATTTGTTTTTCGAGGAAATAGACAGTTATTACTGGACATATCAAATTGATAAGAATTTAGTTGAGCTCAGAAATTTAGCAATGGTGGCCGAAATCATCATAAGATGCGCCATGTCGAGGAAGGAGAGCCGGGGAACTCATTTTAATGAAGATCACCCCGAAAAACAAAAAATTGCCCGAAATTCTTTTATTAAGAGGCCTTGGTGATTAATAAAAATTAATATAAATCTCACGGGTAACAATAGCTCTCGTTTCATCAATAAATTCAAATTAGTATTGTCATTATTAGTGATAGAACATCAAAATATTGAAGAGAAAAATATTAGGAGATGAATTTATATGGTTAAGACGGGAAATCTAGGAAAAAACATCAGGATAGAAAGAATCATGAATAGAGAAACAGGTAGAACCATAATCATTCCCATGGATCATGGGATGAGCGTAGGAACTATTAAAGGACTTGAAAATTTAGCAAAAATGGTAGATCAAGTTGCCATGGGAGGAGCAAATGCGGTTTTAGAACACTCAGGAATGGTTGGAGCAGGTCACAGAGAGTATGGAAAGGATATTGGATTAATCATGCATCTTTCTGGAGCAACTAACTTAGCTCCTGACCCCAATCGAAAGGTTATGGTATGTACTGTTGAGAGAGCCTTGAAGATGGGTGCCGATGCGTGTTCGATCCACGTTAATATAGGAGCAGATGAAGAGCCTGAGATGCTTCAAGAAGCAGCTCAAGTTGTAGAATCATCTCGCGAATGGGGCATGCCACTCCTAGCAATGATGTATTCTAGGGGGAAAAAAATAGAAGATGAAAATGACCCAGATGTTGTAAATATTGCTGTTAGAGTTGGTGCAGAGCTTGGAGCAGACATAGTCAAGAGTAATTACACCGGGGATATCGACAGCTTTAAATACATAGTTAGTAGCGTGCCAGTACCAGTGATCATCGCGGGTGGCCCTAAAATGGATACCATTCCAGATGTATTACAGATGGTTTATGATTCAATTCAAGCAGGAGGGGCGGGAGTTGCTTTTGGAAGAAATGTATTTCAATCAAAAAATCCCACTAAACTCGTATCTGCCATTGCCAAAATAGTCCATGAAAATTACACAGTTGATGAAGTTCTAAAAGAATACAAGTTTGATTAGAACCAGATAATTGGGTTTGCGATGAATCTTAATAAAATTCATAAACTGTTTGCTGAAAAGATTGAAAATACTATTAAAGAACAGTTTGTCCGTGCATTTGATTTAAAACTGACTTCTGAGGAATTATCCACTTGGAAGGTGCTTATTTCTTTTAAAAATAGTAGAGATAGAGACGCTTTCATATCAAATCATGATAAGTTAAAGTTTTCGAAAAAATTTGATTTAATTCCCTCCATGGCTTTGGAGTTAAAAAAAGAGGAAATTCAACAACTAACAAATGAAGAATTAGTAAAGAGAATTGAAGAAGATCAAAAGCTATATCTATCCATGATTGAAGTTATCGAAATGATTGGACTTAAAGAATATAGAAGATCGAATGCTAATTATACGGGCCAGAATGTAAAAATTGGATTAATAGATGAGGGAATAAATAAGGAATTAGAAAATGTCAAGGAAAATATTTTAATGAAATTTTCATTGCATGATGAAGCCAATAAAGTTGGAACTTCAGGAAACAATCCAAAATTAAACCATGCTGCTCTCATGGCCAATATTATCTGCAATAAATATTTGGATGAAAATAATAATCTAATAGGAATCGCACCCGGAGTTAAGATTATTGATTTTGACATCTACAATCCTGAAAATACTTATTACATGTCTGATGTTTTGGAAATGCTCGATCTTATTTTTAAAAAGAACATCATATTGGACATTTTATTCATTCCTCTCAATACTCTAGATTGTTCTGATGGAAGCGACTTATTATCCTTAGCATGTAATGAAATAGCTAAAAAAGGCATCATTATTATAGCTCCAGCAGGTAATTTTGGTCCTGAATCCTGCACGATTGGGAGCCCGGCTAGTGCTAAGAGCATCATTTCAATAGGGGCTCTGACTAAGCAAAATACCATAGCATATTATAGCGGAAGAGGACCTACTCTTGATAATAGGAATAAACCAGATTTTTGTTTACCTGGTTCTAAAATTAAGATCCCGATTACTAGGAACTTAACCATAGATTTTTCAGGTACCAGCGCTGCGGCTGCTATTGGGGTGGGATTAGTTGCTCTCATGAAAGAGATTAATCCAATGATTTCTTACAAGGAGATTTTGTATTATTTTGATAAAAATTCTATTTATTTAAATTATGATATAAATTCTCAAGGGTTTGGTGCTATAAATGCTAAAAAGTTATTTCTTCAATTAGCTCCAACCAAGGTAACCCAATCTATTATTCCATATAATTATCTAGTCAAAAAATCATTAAAGATTTCAATCGAAATCATTATCGTATTATTAATTTTTTATTACATGATTCATTTTTTGGGATTAATAATAACAATTTTTAATTCTTTATAACAGAGAGGATTATTATTTTTCCCCTATTTCATAT
>SDNN01000023.1 GCA_004524425.1 Promethearchaeota archaeon | reverse complement strand
TTTCACTATTTAGATTCATTATGTCAAATTTATCGATATTGTATCTTATCATATTCTTACTGACTTGATGTGCGATTTCCTCGTTTATGTTCATAACATGCAAGATGTTATATATTCCATATTTATTAATCATGTAAATAATCTCATGAAAATTACTTTCATTCAGTGATTCAAGGTAATAGATAAAATCATTTGGATTCTTTTTCAATTGTTCAATTAATTTGGACTTAATAAAGGAGAGCATTTCTTTTTCAAATGCATCATAATTGATTTTTTTACTGAGAGCATCATGTATTTTGTCAATAATCCCCTTTTTCACATGGTTCGCCTTGAGAAAAGTTTTTAATCCATCCAGAGATATTGGAAAGCGATTAAGATTATAATCTATTATTTTTCTCTTAATCATTCGCACCGACATGTTCTGCATTTGCAATTCTTTATATGATTTAAATTCAAAATTATCTTGAATTTTACTTATCAACCGACTTAAGGTGGACAATTCAATAAATTTATCTTCTTTTTCCTCCATTGATAATTTTTTTTCTATCTCCACGGAAAGATCTTTAAATGCAGAGCTCTCTTCAAGAATAGCGATCTTGATTTCATTAGTTAATCCAATTAAATCAGCAATTAGGTCATAAAAATAGAAGGGTGGATAATTTAAGATGATTTCAATCAGATTCTGTTCGATATCCTGATCGATTGCTTTAATCAATTCATTTCGTTTTTTATCATTAATTTTAGTAGTTCTTTCTTCAATTAAAAAAGAAATAATCTGATTTTCCAATTTTATTGATCTTTTGAGCATATCGACTTCCAATGATAGAGAATCTTTTAATAAAGACACAACCTCATCTATCAAAACTTTTTTTTCCGAAAGTTCTAAATTTTTAGTCGATTCAAGAGAAAGTTTGGATAAATTAAGGTTCTCATTTACTCTAATGCCTAAGTTATGATATAAATGGACAGCTGCCGTACCAACCAATAAATCTTTAAGTGTTGTTTCTTGGGTTGTTAACTCAAAAATCTTCCTTCTGTCTGCTTCTCTTTTAAAATGGTTAATAATCAGATCGACGGTCTGAAAATACCTGAATGTAGTCTCAATGGCAGTAGTTTTCCTTTTTATCCCACTTATCATAAATTTTTCACCCATTCTCTATATGCTTCTTTAAAATTATCAGAGACATCAACTTTAAAATTATTTTTGCCCCAAAATCGAAAATTAAATACATGAAATAAATCTGATTTAAATAAACTCTTCTCTTCATTAGTTAAATTGTGTTTTAGTATTAATGTTAGAGGTCTAGGGATCAATTTTGAGAAATACTTCAATTCAAAATCACGTAAGTAATCATAAAATCTATCTGTATCCCCTAAGCTAAAGAAATTTTGAGGGATTTGTTCTTCAAAAGGAGGATTAAGGGCAATTATTTCTTTTTCTACAATTTTTTTTATATATTTGGGAAATTCGCCTTTAATTTTATTACAAAATTCATATTGTTTAAAAAATTCTATGAAATACGGTTTTTTATCATCATCAGAAACTTGAGCTATATAACTGTCCAATACTTTTAAAAACTTATCAGATTGTTGTTCATTGGATTCTCTTTGTTCAAAATATCCAATAAAATCCTGATATATTTCCTGTAAATTCCATTGCCTTTGCTCTTCTAAATTAATAAATTTTTTAGCATAATCTTTTATCCAATCTAAAATATAAAATTTCCACTCAAGATTAATTCCACCAGTTCTTTTTTCTAAGAAGCGATGAAACCTAGTGGCAAAGGTTACGGGATCTGATATTTCTTTATCAGGTTCTTCTTTTAAAAATCGATTTATTGTCGTGTGTCTCAAAAGATAACTCAAAAGAAAATGCAATTCCTTTGAAAATCTTTTAAATTTATCAATATGGTCCTTAATCATACTTGAATCTCCTTCCATTAAAACTTCTGCGAATGAGATCAAATCTGATATATCCAATTCGATGTTATCAAAAAAAACTTCAATATTCTCTTTTACAACATACTTAAACTCTTTTATCAATTTGGCTTCGTCAAATTTAAGATTTGAAGATAGCAATAGGGGATTTACTTCAATCTGGTTGAAGATAAATGTATTAAATTTCTCCATGAATTTATTACCCAAATTTTTTGCGGGTTTTTGTTCTTTATCGAATATTTCTTTAATTCTTGTGATGAAATTAATAGTCAAGGTTTTTAATCTTCGGC
The DNA here is from genome assembly GCA_004524425.1 of Promethearchaeota archaeon. The sequence goes on along the minus strand of SDNN01000023.1, from coordinate 20,561 downwards.
GAGAAAAATATTTCGGTAAAGAATTACGGATAAGATTTAGCGTATTTTTAATTAATTCTGAAAAATAATAAATTGCTGAATCTAAATCGATTGCTCTTACATTCTCTCCCCTAATTATTGAATTCTCAAAAGTATTTATGGCTAATTGACAAAGGTTTTCAAAATTTTCATTTTCAAGTTTTGCTCTTTCACTAATATGATTTCTAAATTTATTCAATATTGCTGATGAGTTACCTTTCTCACCCGTACTTGTAAAAGTTTTCGAATAATTCATAAATTTATTAAAGTAAGTCTCTAAGCTCCCTAATATTTTGTTTATCTCATTAATTACCCATTTCGCATTGTGAGGAACATTAATATTGTTAATCTTTGATTCAATCTGATTGATGATGAAAGAAACAATCTCATCTTGAGATTCATCTATTGTACCTGTATTTGCTAAATTTATGAGATTAGTACCTAATTTCAAAGTATTTTCAATTACAAAATTTGCGCTTGGTTCCGAAATTGAAAATTTTAAATGGTCTATAGCCGCTTGGCTCTCAAAAGGAGGGCTTAATCTGGAAAATTGGGGATTTAATATTTTGATTTCATAGGGACTTTTATACCAGAGAATTTCAACGTTAGATTTGATGGTTTCATAAGTATTCAAAAGTTCTTTCTCCGTTGGTAGAGAGACATTCAGACCAATTAGCTTTTTATTCCATTTATCTTCGATTAAATCTCCAAAAAGTTTTTTGCTGAATCTTGAAGCAAATTTCTTAAAAACTAATTCCTTTCCATGATTGTCTAAATCTGGCCGATTAGCAAACTCTTCAACTTCATAGAACAAGCTACTTATATCATTTAATTCATCTCTGGACTTATGGGTGTTTAATATCCCTGTTTCTGGTTTTAAAGCGAGTAATAAGCTCTCACAGTCCTTATATTGTCCGGGTATTAATATCATGGATTTTGGATATATTTTAATTTCAGATCCAGCTTCTATATCATGTAACTCAAATTCAATAGAAAAGACCTCAGATCCAGTATAATCTCTCAACATTGCATTATACATCCTTAAGAATTGCATTACTGATAAGGAGAGTTCCTTCACCTTCTCCTTGGTTAACTTTCCCGGTCCAATAACATCACCTACAATTATGTCTTCCGGTGAAGAATATCCAAATATTAAGGAAAATTGATAATTAATTGATTCCCTAGTTGTTATCATTTCAATTTCAGTTGATTCTTTTTTAATTTTTTATGATCTTTACATAAAAATGAAATTTTTTAATTTATCCTATTATATAAGACTTGGAATGAAATAGGTTACTTTTCTTAGATTTATTATAAATTTAGGTTTATATAATTTTAATGATTTTTTCGAATCTTTTACTTTTTCATTAGATCTATTTCTGCTTCTTAAAATCTAAGAAGTCATGTTTTTCTTGAATGAGGATTTTTAGAATCTAATTGAAGAAATAAACTAAATTTATTCTTCTTGAGTTTAGACTAATCTCCTTGTATATCAATTAGTTTAAAAAGTTACTTATTAATCAATATTAAATTGGAGTAATTTTCTTCACAAACTCTAAAATGAAATACAAATAAAAATGATAATAATTATAATAAATATAGAATTTTTGTAATTGATTTTTAAGAATTTAATTTAAGAAGATCTTTTACACATTTTCTTAGATAATTTTAAGGAGATTGATTTATAATGCAATTTGGAAGTGATTTAGGAATAGATCAGAGTGATATAGAAAAGATTAGCCCTCAAATTACATTTATTACGTCAAATGCTGATATTGAAGCAATTGCTTTAGTATCACAGGAAGGGTACCAAATAGCGTTTTCAGCTTTACCTCAATATCACGTGGATGGAGATCAATTCTGCGGACTTGCATCAGCCCTATTAATGACAGGACGTTCTACTATACAAAGTTTATTTCAAGAAGATCTAAGTGAAGTAATTGTTAGAGCAGATGATGGATATATTGTTATTACTAATGCAGGGCGATTAGTAATTGTATGTGCGGGAACACAAATTGATACCATGATGAAAACGGTAAAGGTCATGAGGATTGCTGCTAAAAATTTATACAAAATTTTTGAAGGAAGATAAGCTATTTTTGTTTAAATTATATATTTTGAACTAATATAATTCTTTAAAATGGAGCATCATTGGGACCTTATCTTCAAATAATCATGTGATTCATTTATTAATTTATTACATGTCTAAAAATTGATTAAATTTTTAAAGCTTGATAGATAAGAAAATATAAATTTGTTTAAAAAAAGGTTTAGTTCATATGGCTACTGTGAAAAATTTTGTTTGGTGTTGGCAGTGGTCTTGGCGTTGGCGATAACGCCTTCTGCATCGGTCTAAACCAAATCACGCTTCTTATTTTCGATATTGTTCTCTTATTTTTTACATGCTTTTATTTCCGCCATTAAAAGTGCATTAATGATATTGATATCCAATATTATGATGATACACGTCTTTAAAAAATGAAAAATAAAAAGGTAAGAAAAGATGGTTGACTATTTTAATTCAAGAATATTGTTACAACCAAGCGAAGTACCAAAGGAATGGGTAAACATTTTAGCAGATTTACCTTCACCAATGACGCCCTTGATCAACCCAATGGATGGGAAACCCGCACCGTTTGAGATGGCTACAGCAATCTTTCCGAAAGAATGCGTCCTGCAGGAGGTATCCCAAGAACCAAATATTCCTATTCCAAAGGAATTAAGGGAAATTTATGCAAAATCATACCGACCTTCACCACTACATCGTGCTCTGGGATTAGAAAAAGCCTTAGGAATGGAGGGAGATGATATAAAGATTTTCTATAAAAATGAATCTTATTCTCCTACAGGATCCCATAAACCAAATACAGCAATCGCACAAGCATATTATGCTAAGAAGCAAGGTCTTACAGGGTTGGTTACTGAAACTGGAGCAGGGCAATGGGGTTCTGGACTCTCCTTTGGATGCAGCTTATTCGGTTTAAAATGTACTGTATATATGGTAAGAGCAAGTTTCATTCAAAAACCAGGAAGAAAAATTCTAATGAGATCTTTCAATGCGGAAGTGCATGCAAGTCCATCTAGATTTACTGAAGCTGGAAAAATATTTTTAGAAAAAGATCCAGAACATCCTGGGAGTCTAGGAATTGCCATATCAGAAGCCGTAGAACACAGTCTAAGAGGGGATGAAGCAAGATATTCATTAGGGAGCGTCGTGAACTTTGTTGTTTTGCATCAAACTATTGTGGGTCAAGAAGCTAAAATTCAACTCGAGAAGGTAGGAGTAAAACCTGATATCATTATTGGCTGCATGGGTGGTGGATCGAATTTCTCAGGATTGATGGTACCTTTTGCTAGAGATAAAATACAAGGAAAACTTCCAGATGTAGAAATAATAGGAGTTGAACCCAGAGCTTGTCCAAGTGTCTGTAAAGGACAATATCGATGGGATTTTGGAGATACAGCAATGAAAGGGCCAATTGTAAAAATGCATACTCTTGGTCATACCTTTATACCTCATCCAATACATGCGGGAGGTTTAAGATATCATGGCATTGCTCCCATTATTTCATTGTTATATAATCATAAAATCATATCGGCAACCATGCATCATCAAACAGAAATCATCGAGGCTGGTCTTAAATTTGCTAACGCGGAGGGAATTCTTCCAGCTCCTGAAACAGCTCATGCTATAAAAGAAGCTATTGATCAGGCAATGAAGGCAAGGGAAAATAATGAAAAGAAAAATATTTTATTTAATTTCAGCGGTCACGGCTTTTTTGACTTATTAGCTTATAAGGAATACATGACTGGAGATTTAGAGGATTACGAATTACCACAAGAAGCGATTGATAAGGCTTTGTCCTCTGCTGAAATGCCCAAAATCGATGAGTCTCAATTTTAACTAATTTAAATTTTTTTTTATTATTTTTTTTATTTTTAATGATAATCTTAAAATTATTTACAAGATTAACATGTTTATAAATAAGTATGAGTCTGTGTGATTGTTGAACTACATATCTTTCATTATTCTTTTTTTCATGTATATCTACGGTTTTATTATGATATATATCTCTTATTTAGCAAAAAAAGAAAAAGAATATGGAGCTTTTGTAAACAACCTTGCCGTATCTATAGTCTTTGTCGCTTCAATATCAATCAATATTTTCATAATAAATTTTTTCTATCCCAACGAGATGGATTTCATTGTCTTTCCCTTCAATTATTTATTCTTAGCTTTCCTGATTGTTTTCTTCCCAATTTTCTACTTGTTTACTTTAAATGAAAAATTTAAGCAGAAAAGAAAAAATAAAGATTTAAATGAAAATTTTAAAAAGACTCCAACAATCTTGCCGTTGAAATATGATATTTATAGAAAAATAACTCATTTAGTGGTATTGGCGATAATTCTATTTTATTTTACTCTCGGGTTTTTAGTTAAAAATTTTTTTGTTTATTTGTTAAATTTCTTTCCTAAATTGGTTTCTGAAATATTTTTTTCAATATATTCAATTGAAAGAGATGTTATGTTATTCACGCAATATCTAGTGGTTTTTCTAGTAGGAATTTCTTTAATTGGTCTCTCGACGGCAGATTTCGTGAGAATTTTAAAACCAAGTATTTATCCATTAAAACCTATTAACCAAATTTTAAGAGAAAAAGAACTTCACATAAGACTAGGCCCACAAATTTCGATGGCAGTAGGATGTTATTCCGTCATAATCCTATATGGGCTATTCCAACCTATAGGACCGTTAATTATCTGTACATCGATGACCATGTCAATATTTGGAGATATTTCAGCAAATTTAATAGGTAGAACCATAGGAAAAAGTCATAAAAAAATCCGAAATACCAATAAAACATATATTGGTTTGGGTTCGGGAATGATTGTAGCGTTTATTTCAGGGGTAATAATCTTGAATATCTTAAGCGAATTTTTTACGATACAACCTTTAGCTCTTTTAATATTGCCTTTAGCTGGCGCTATAATCATTGGGTTTCTAGATTATCTAGATCTCGAAATTGATGATAATTTAACTTTTATTTTTATATCAACGACGGTATTATTTTTTTTATCAATTTTTATTATTCAAAACAAATATTTCTGATGTAAATTTTAATTATTTAAAGATCTTTATCTATATAAACTAAAAATATAACTAGAATAATTAGCTCGATTTAAAAATGTCGGATGCTAAATTAAAAATTGAAAGAATTCGCAAGGGAACTGTCATTGACCACATAGATGCTGGTTATGCACTAACAATTTTAAACTTAACAGGTTTGGATGAATCACCAAACTTAATGACCATAGGTGTTAATGTCCCCTCAAAAAAACATGTCAAAAAAGATATAATAAAAATAGAAGGTGTTTTCCTAAATGAAATTCAAATGCAACAAATTTCCATTTTATCTCCAAATGCTACTATTTCTTTGATAGAAAATTATAATGTAATAGAAAAAAAGAAAGTAAAATTACCAAAAATAATAAAAAAATTAATTCTGTGCATTAATAAAACATGCATATCGAATTCACAAAAAGAACCGATTGATACGGAATTTTATGTGTTAGAGGAGAAACCATTAAAAATTCAATGTGCCTATTGTGATCGCATCTACAAATTAGATGAGATTATATTCACGTCCAAAGAGAAAAAAGAAAAGAAAATAAAACAGAAAATTAAGCTATAATGAGCTTAAGGAATAACCTGTAGTGTATATATAAGGATTGCAAAAAGCATGAATAAAAAGAAAAAAATACCGATTCCTGGCATGATAATATTTTTCCAATTCCATTCTTCTTGATCATATTCAAATCTAAATATTGCAAAACTAACGATAAAAGGTAAACCAAACCAAAATGCTAACATCCAAAAAAATAACCCCCAGCTTGTCAAACCAATTGATATTCCAATAATTCCACTAAGCGCGCCAGTTATTGCTCTTACCCAGTACATTTTTGTTTCTTTCTCTAATCGTTTTTCTAGTTTTTCTTCTTTCTCAGTTTTAAATTTCTTTTTCTCGCTAGATTCATCTTGATTTGGCTGTTGTTTTTCTCTTCTTTTTATTAACTTAAGCCGCTTTTTTCTAATATCTACTTTTTTTTTTGCTCGCTTTTTAGTTCCCATAATTATTATTATAAATTATTATTATTAAAAAATCATTTTATAAAGTAAGAAGTTTAACACCCATTAAAAATGTCAAAACAATACAGAACTTTTTCTAATTTCGATGTATTTACTATAACGAAAGAATTGAATAAAATTCTGTTCGGGGGGTCAATACTAAATGTTTATGAAGTTGAGGATCTTTTAATTTTAAAAATCAACACAAATGAGGGTCGAAAGAATCTCATTATCAAAAGTGATTCAAGAATTAATTTGACTGATTACGAATATCCAATTCCTGATTATCCTTCCCAATATATAAGATCATTGCGTAAATTTTTAAGAAATAGGCAAATTAAGAGTGTTACTCAACATAATTTTGATAGAATTATTATTATAGAATTAAGTAGCTTAAATTCAGGACCATGGAAATTGATTATCGAATTATTTAATAAAGGTAATTATTTGCTTATTGATGATGACAATATCTTAAAAGTTGCTAAAAGATATAAAAAATTGAGAAATAGAGATCTATTACCCGGTCAAGTATTTCAATTTCCCGAGCCTAGAGGAGAAAACTTTTTAACTATAAATAAAGAAGAATTCCTTGGAGTGATAAAAGATTCTAGTTCAGAGATAGTAAGAGTTCTTGCAAGAAACATCAATATAGCGGGATTATACAGTGAAGAATTATGTTTTTGTGCAGATATCGAAAAAACTATTCCTGCAAATGAATTAACCGATGAAAATATAGATAAATTATTCAATTCATTTAAATCTCTTAGAAATAAACTATTATTTGGTGAAATTAAACCAAATGTAGTCATTGATGATGAAGAGAATGAATTTGCAGCTCTACCTTTTGAATTAGAAATCTTTGAAAATTATAAAAAAATATATTTTAGCTCATTTAATGAAGCTGTCGATTATTATTACTCAAAAATAGATTACGATAATATTGCTGTTCCAAAAGACCAAGAAGTTTCAAAAAAAATCAAAGAATTAGAAAAGGTATTAAAAAATCAAACATCATATCTTGAAGAATTAAGGCTCAAGAAAGAAAAATATTATGAACTAGGAGATTTTATTTATGCTCATTTTAAGCCACTAGAGAATTTATTGAGAGTTATAAATGATGCAAGCTCGAAAGGTTATTCTTGGGAAGAAATACACGATAAATTAATTCAAGCTAAGCAAGACCTTCTAAAAGGAACAAGATTTTATAAAAAGATAATTCCCGCAACTAAACAATTGATAATTAATAAAAATGATGATGAGATCTACTTAGATCTCAATAAAAGCATAGGAGAAAACGCAAGTAGGATTTATAATAAAGGAAAAAAAGCAGATAAAAAAATTAAAGGTACGATCAATGCCATTGCGGAAACTAAAGAAAAAATCAAAAAGTTATTGGAAGAAAAAGAATCCATTGAAATGGAAATTGATTTTCTGATAAAAAAACCAAGTAAAAAATGGTATGAAAAGTATCGTTGGTTTAAATCATCTGATGAATTCTTAGTAATTGGAGGAAGAGATGCGACTTCGAACGAAATCATTTTTAAAAAACACCTTGAAAAAAATGATCTGGTTTTTCATACAAATTTTCCTGGATCTCCATTAGTAGTTATAAAAAATCCAGAAAATAGAAAAATTCCTGAGACTACATTAAAAGAGAGTGCTGATTTTGTAGCTAGTTTTTCTCGGGCTTGGAAGGAAGCATGGGGCGTGGTAGACGTCTATTATGTAAATTCAGAGCAGGTTTCAAAAACTCCTCCATCAGGAGAGTATTTATCTAAGGGTTCTTTTATGATATCTGGTAAAAAAAATTTTATAAAAAATGCACAAACCAAACTTACAATCGGAATAAAAATGATTGAACTAGATATTAATAATAATGAAATGTCTACCTTTTATTATCCAAAAATAATCATAGGCCCTTTTGATGCCATACAAAATAAATCTAACATTGGTTTAATAACAATAATCCCCTCTAAATCTGGGTTAACAAGTGGAAAATTAGCTAAAAAAATTAAAAAGTATTTTATAGAAAATACCAGTGAAGTATTTAAGAAATTCGTTAAAATCTTGTCTCTAGATGAGATTATTTTGGCTCTTCCTAATGGAAAATCCACAATATCTGAAAATCACAATCAACGCTTCAACCAATCTTGAATAACTGGAATGTTTTTATAATTATCAAACAATATACCACCTATTCCTTTTCTAATTAACTCCTTAATTATATATATTGAATTGTCATACTTGTAAAAATCCCATGACAACGCTAATGCATTATTCTTGTGGCATATGTTAAGGAAATCTTCGGTTATTAAATCTGACCTTAAACTTATCATATCAATATTGTGGAACAACATTTCATGTTGATCTTTGGATGTAAAAAATTTTTCGAGATTAAATTCATGACCTTTGGTAATATTATAGCAGATTTTTATATTCGATTTTAGCTCTCTAAGCAAATATAAGTCTGATAAATATCTCCCGCTAAATATACAATCATTCACTAAATTTTTTCTTTCCACCAAATCTAAGACCATTCCTTGGATGTTCCTATCCTTCAATTCAATCATGAACTTAATCTTCCCCTTAAATTTTTCAAGAACTTCTGGTAATAATGGAATTTTCTGTCTTGTTTTCTCAGTTTTAAAATTAATGATTTCAGAATATAATAAGTTTTTTATACTACCGGATCCTTGAGTGGTACGTTCTAATGTTTGATCATGTATTATTATTAATGATCCATCTTTTGTCTTGCGAACGTCAAATTCAATATAATTTGCACCATATTCTAAGGCCATTTGAAAAGCATTAACGGTATTTTCATCGATGAATTCTGTTCTACACCCTCTATGGCCGATAAAAAGAAAATCTTCCTTCATTAGAAAAACAATTTATAATCAAGATTTTGATTTTTTTTTAGCTTTCTTGGATTAAATACAGATAAACTACTAACATGATCAGACCCACTGAAGTGAAGATGAATACATACAAATTTCTAACTGTTTGTGCCAAGGATAATCCAATCAGTAAAAGGATTTCCTTAAGTCCAATTGGCTTTCCTGTTAATTCCTTATAATTACTGATACTAATGATCATGAAAAGAAAACCTAAAAGAATTAAGCTGACTTTAATCGAGATATCCAAAATATCCCAATAGATATCACGATTCATGAATATTGTAATAATCTCCCCATTGAAAAGAAGAGAAAGGCATAAGAAAAGACCAGCCAAAAAAGCTGAGATCTTTAAAGATCTTAAAATAAATGTCTCATCTTTTTCAGATATTTTTTTTGAAATCGAAGTTTTTCTCTTCTTTTTTCTAATCTTAGGCATTTTATTCTTTTATTCTTCTCATTTTCTTTTTTATAAGAGTAATTTTATAGACATAAAAACCATATAGTATGGCTATGGCGCTGAAACCAATTATTAGTAAAACGAATCTAACAATGCTCCATATATCTGGCTCAATTTTAGGAGGATATTGAATTTCAATTAATACAATGCTTGATTTTTTATTACTAATATCATTATAATTAGAATTTTCACCATATAAAACCATGAATGCATATTCTTCTCCAAATTCTAAATTTACATCTTCATTATCCTCACCCTCGGATTCATTTGTTGGTATTCTAAATTCATATATCACCTCATTATCATCAATATCGGCATCTCCATCGCCATTTTCATCATCATCTTCAATAAAATTACCATTATCTATATAATAATCCTTAAATTCCACTTCTTCATTAGGACCGCCTAAATCGAAGAATTGTACTATTTTGGCATCAAAAAATGAATCATCACTCTCTGACTCACTTTCGGATATTAAAATAGCAATGAATTCCTGAGCTGAATGAATTTCAATTTCAAATTGCACGGAAATATAGATATCAGACTCATTCTGCATTACCCATAATTCTGTTTCAATCCCAACATCTGAAGGGGACTCCGATTTTAATCTTATTGTTTCTTTGGAGGCGTTTTCCCATTCTTTAGCCCCTCTATCAATATCACCATCAATGATTGGGGCATATCCATATTCCGGTTCAAATTCCTCCTCAGCAGCTTGACTGTTTATGATTATAAAACTAGATAAAAGTAAAAAATTATTTAGCAGTAAGATTGTTAGGAGAATAATGGTTTTTTTTTTCACGGCTTAATACCAAATAAAATTTTCTAATTCACTTAAGTTTCACTTTAGAATTGATAATTAAATTTTAGTTTAAAAAATTTCGATATTTAACTTAATTTTTTATAGAGATCACCATTTTTTCACGATTCATCATGCTAAAATTAAGTCAGGTAGAGGGGAAAGAGAATTATAACGTTAAATTTGTTTATATAGGTTATGATATAATTAATTATTTGCTTAATCCTCCGTCTTGGTTCAGAATCGTTTTTACTGAATTCTGCAAACTGTTCAGGTCCAATGGCAATGAGATGTCCAGATAAATCTTTTTCTCTTTTTATGAAGAACCAGAAAGGTTTACCTTTTTCAGTATCTTTTACTATAATAAGCATCCATGGATTTAGGGTCCAATCAGAGTTATCTGGCGCTATAACCTTTTCAATGGCGTTCCCTGTAGAATATTTCTTAGTCATTTTAATATTCTTTGCCAATTCATTAAAATAACTTCTTTTAATCCTAAGATATCCTCCAAAAAAAGCTTTAGCATCATTTAACTCAAGTTGCTGGGCAGTTTCCTTACCATTTATATTCAAAAATACTTTCCACATTTCTAATCATTTTTATTTTTAGTTAATTTTACTTCTTCAATTCTAATATGATCAACGGTTTTTTTTATTTTATTTAAAGAATTCTTCAATTCCAATGAATTTAGCTCTTTTAAGCTTAAATTAAGATAACATTCAAAAGAATAAATGCCTTGTTTTACAATAAGACCACTTGTATGTATAATATCATGTTTCCTAAGAGCATTAGAGATGATATTAGTTATTTCTTCTGAAACATTTTTCCCGTGCATGCTAATTTTAATGACGTTCACTTTCTGAATTGGATAAATTGTTATTTTTGTGCACACTTCAGTTGTAGATTGAATGATTAATATATATGGTAAATTTTTTCTTTTTGAAATATCTCTCAATGGAATATTCACTATTAAATCATTAAAGTTCTCTCCTTCAATTTCTTTAATAACAGCTTTAGTAAGTATTTCATTGCTCATAACTTTAATATTCCATTCGCATATTCCATTAATTATCTATTATTTTATTATTTTTTTAAATTTTGATTCTTTTTATAGTTTTAATTGTTCCGGATGTTTTTATTGGTGAGATTATGACTCTTTTTCCATTGATTTCCCTTATTAAGGTCAATGCAGTTATTAACATTTCTTTTGTTGATTGAGAACACCTTAATATACCATGATTTGCTTCAAATTCTAACAACCATAACCCTATTTTATTTGCACCCTTCATGCCAAAATATCTCCACAATGATTGCCAAACATTTTTCAGAAAATCTCTCTGCTCTATTATTTGTTCATCTTCTTTCATAATTTTAAATAATATATATCTTTGCCTTTCAATTCTTACCATGTTTTTAGTCACTCTTTACTAATTTAATGCCTTCTCTTAAAAATTCTGTATTCATTCTTTTTTTTGCTCTTTTTATTAACTTAATAGGATTTACTTTAAATAATTTCTTAGCTTCATCAATAGGAATGTCAAGTAGAGTATGACATACACTAATTAAATTTCTAGGATGCCTGTAATCAAAGACATTGTCGAAATTTCCGCTTATTATGTATTCTGCTTTTAAACTTCTAACAAGATGAATGAATCGATATAAATTTCTCAAATTTTTAGATTGCATTGAAAAATTTTGAACCATTATGGGTGCTAAAGAAAATTCAATAAATGAATTGTTTTGCTTCACTAATGAAGTGATGCCCTGAGTAAGTGATTTAATAATAACTGGATCGGAAAAGCTAAGGATATCCACTCTCGAATCTCTCGCAGCATGTATTTGAATCTCTTTGTTTGAACTCTCAACTGATATTATGTGGTTGGTTCTATTATAGAACTTTAACTTTTTCTTAAATTCTTTAATGTGATTCATTTTTAAATTATGGCGATAAAAAATTGTTAAATTAAATTGTTTTTCAATCTCTTTTATTAATTTCGTACTTATTTCTTGAGAAAAATCTAAAGGCTCTAAAATAATATTACTTATTCCCAAGTTCTCACAGCAAACTAATTTTTGTTTTATATCATTAAAATTTTTGAAATTTACTCTCATTCTTGATTCAAAATATGACAAAGAAAAAAACCACCAAGGTTTTCTATATTTTTTAATCAGTAAACTCTAAGATTTGTAATTAGATATATAATAAAAAAGTTTTATTATGATTGCATATTAAAAGGATTATCGTTTTGGAAATTTTAAGTGTCTCTTGTGCCTAAAAATAGAACTCTCTCAGAAATAAACACAAAGATCAAACAAGGTTCAGCAAAAATCTACACAGTCCAAGAACTTCTTGATAAGTTAAGTAATGGTGAAAAATTAAGGTTCGAAGATGTAGATGTCGTAACAACAGCTACAAAAGCATTAATGAGTGGAATAGCAGGATTATTTTCATTTAGAGTCACTCCTCCGAAAAAAGTTAGAAAATTTACGGAAGTATCACTAAATGGAATAGCGGCATTTCCGGGACCCTGCCCTAATGAATTCTTGGGAATCGTAGATTTAATATTATATGGGACTGCTCTCAGTAAAACAAAAAAAGAATATTCTGGGGGCATGTTATTTAGAGATCTTGTAGAAGGAAAGAAAATAGAAGTAATAGGGAAGAGCGAAGAGGGAGTAGTAATAGAAAAAGAAATTACATTAAATGATATGCAATTCGCAAGAATGATGGGAACGCGTCAAGCAATTAAAAATTATTTCGCCATGGTAAATCCAAATCCAAGCAAGGTGCATACAATTTTTTCAGTCCTCCCTTTGGAGGGTCATTATAAACAAGCTACTTTTTCTGGATGTGGAGCCATGAATCCTTTTCAAAATGATCCTAATGCAGATGTTTTTGGCGTTGGTACCAAGATTCTAGTTAATGGTGCAATTGGCTATATCTTTGGTCCGGGCACGAGAAATGATCGCTTAAAGCCAAACATGCAAACTATTGCTGATTTCAAAGGAATGAAGTCGGAATACATGGGAGCTTTTCGTACATCTTATGGTTTAGAAAATATTTGTAGCATTGCTGTTCCTATTCCTATTTTAAATGAAAAAGTATGGAATAACATCATGAAATCGGATCACCAAGTTCCGTTAGTAATATTGAATGTGGTGGGCAGAAATAAACTAGGAGAAGTTTCATATGGAGATGTATGGGGCAATAACTTCCTCATAACATTTGATCCTCAGAAATGCGAAGATTGCGATGATTGTCCTGTAGATGGTTTATGTCCAACTAATGCATTCAATTTAAAAACGGGGATAGATAGGACGAGATGCTTTAATTGTGGGAGCTGTGCAGTAGTCTGCCCTGAAAATGCCTTTAATGCAGAGTTAAAATCCATCCATTATAAGGGAAAAGAAATTCCCGTGGTCTTAAGACAGTCGGATAGACACGGGGCCATTAAATTAGCAACTCAACTTAAAAACCTGATAATTGATGGAGAATTTGTAATAAAGGAACCAACAGATAAACTTGAATTTTATCCTAAAGTATATTAAAAAACTTATCAAAAAGGTGTAAAAATATTAATGCTTTAAAAATAGAAAAGTTTGATCAAATTGGAATTATCGTTAAAGATATTACAAAAGCAGCGAAAATATATGAAGGTCTTTTAGATTTTAAATCACCTTTGAATATCGTGGAACAGAGTTCCACAGTTGTCTATAAAGGAAACGAGGTTACCTTCAAGATGAAGAAGATCATGCAAAATTTTGGAGGCAAACAGTTTGAAATTGTGGAAGTTGTAGAATCATCAGGAGATCATTTATACAAAGAATATATTGATGAAGGTAATTTTGGACTTCATCACCTGGGCATATACACTAAAAATGCCGAAAATTTGATTGACTATTTTAAGAGAGAATATAATATAGAAGTAGCTCAATCAGGTAAAGCTGGAAAAGTTAATTTTTATTACCTAGATACTAGAGATGTTATTGGATTTTTCCTTGAACTGATTGCCTTTTAATTCATTTTTATTAATTAAGGCTTTTTTAAAAAAATCTGCTATCAACAAAGTTTATTTTTAATTTACAATACCTCTTAATATGGCTAAACAAAATTTAAATGGCGGAGATTTAGTAGTAAAAGCCTTAATAAAAGAGGGAGTAACCACTATATTTGGACTTGTCGGTGGTGAATTATTGAAGATTTATGATGCTATTGAACGATGGGGTCGTGAAGAAGGTATTGACACGGTAATGGTTAGGCATGAGCAGGCAGCAGGTCATGCTGCCGATGCATGGGCAAGAGCAACAGGAGAACTCGGAGTCTGCTTGGGAACAGCTGGTCCAGGCGTAACACATTTAGTACCCGCAATCGCAGCTGCGAATTCTGATTCTATTCCACTTTTAGTAATAGGCGCACAAATAGCAAGAATGTTTGATGATACTGGGATTCTTCAAGGGGGCTTAGACCAAATGAAATTAATGGAACCGATCACTAAACTTCAAGTTTCTGTGGAAGATCCATATGAAATACCACATGCCATTCAGAGATGTATAAAAACCGCGTTATCTGGCAGACCAGGTCCAGTATTTCTTGAATTAAGAGAAACTGCTCTAGTAAGAGAAGCTAGTGAAGAGGATGAAAAAAAAATCTTGGATCCTGAAAAATATCGCCCTGTTTACCGACCTGCAGGAAATCCTGATCTTATAGAGAAGGCAGTTCAGCTCCTAAAAAATGCTAAGAAACCAATAATAATAGCTGGTGGAGGAGTATTAGCTTCAGATGCTCATGAAGATCTCATGAAATTATCACTAGCATATACCATACCTGCGGGTACAACAATAAATGGAATGGGTTCAATTTCAAGTGATAAAAATACGTTCATTGGTTCATATCCTACAGCAACACCCTTTAGAACAGCTGCAACTGAAGCAGATGTTGTTTTATCTTTAGGTTGTAAATGGGATTATACTGTCCTTTATGGAAGCGCACCTATATGGGGCCAAAATCAAAAATTAATTCAAGTGGATATTGATCCTAATGAAATCGGTAAGAATCGCCCTGTAGAAGTGGGAATTATTGGTGATGCTAAAACTGTCATAAACCAGATTATATCAGAAATGGAACAGAATCTACCTAAAGACAAGATCACTGAATGGTCCGAATGGAATAATTATTTGCAAGAATTTCATGAGACTGATAAGAAAAATATTCAAAAAGTGTTCAAATCTAAAAAACTCCCGATGAAACCTCAGAGACTTGCCCTTGAAGTACTAGATTTCATTCCAGCAGATACACAAATAATTGTTGATGGAGGAGATATTGCAGTATTTACCTTTTCATTCATCACTTACAAACCAAGACCACCAAGAAGTACATTTTGGCCACTGACCATGGGTCATCTTGGAACGGGAATACCTTATGCGATGGCTGTTAAAATGGCAAAGCCAGATAAACCGGTGGTATGTATCTCAGGAGATGGAAGTTTCATGTTCAATGTTCAAGAATTAGACACCTTAGTTAGACTGAATTTACCTGTCATCATTGTTATTGCTAATAATTGTGCTTGGGGAATGATAAAGAGCGTGCAAAAAGGAGTATTTAATAAAAGGTATTGTGATGTTGATTTTCCACCAACAAACTATGCTGAAATCGCCAAAGGTTTTGGGTGTTACGGAGAAAAAGTTGATACTCCGGAAGATCTTAGAGCAGCACTGCAACGAGCATTTGATTCAAATAAACCAGCAGTTATCGATGTTGATATCTCATTTGAAACCCCACCTTCAATGAATCTTATTAGATTATACAAGGTTAATAAAGGACTGCTCGGGAAATAAATAGTGTAATACCAAAAATGTTTCCCTACCAAATTTATTTTTTTTTTTTAAAAGGTAATATTATTTTTATTCTCAATATTTTCTAAGACAAATGATTGGTGATGATAAGTAAAATGAAAGATAATAATTTTTTAAAAGGGAAAGTTGCTTTAATTACAGGAGCAGGTGGCGGATTTGGAAGAGAAATGGCAAAGACATTTGCTGCGGAAGGAGCAGATTTAGTCATAAATGATATTGAAATGGAAGGATTGAAGGAGACACGAGATATCATATTAAAAGAAAATAAAGTTGATATTCTTTTAGCAAAAGCTGACATATCAAATTCAAATGAAATAAATAACATGGCTGAAAAAGTGTTTGAGCATTTTGACAATATCTTTTTACTAGTAAATAATGCAGGAATAGATGGAGGCTTATACTCTTCGCTTAAGGCGAAAGAAGAAATATATGATAAAGTCATGGCTGTAAATGTAAAAGGTGCTTGGAATGTAACTAAAGCTTTCTTTAGAAGAATGAAGCGTCAAAAGCAATTTCAACCAATTAGAGGAAAAATCATTAACATAGCATCATGTGCTGGAACTGATAACGGTATTAATCCATTCATAGGAATTTATAGTGCGAGCAAAGCAGCACTCATTGCATTTACTAAACTATGGGCGCTTGAACTAGGATCAAGTGATATTACTGTAAATGCCATATCTCCAGGAGTCTTTCTAACTCCAATATACAATAATGATCCTAAACTAATAAGACAATTTTTAGATTCTAGAAAGGTTAAAATTCCAATTGATAGGATTGGTGAAGCTCAATGGGTCGCTGATCTAGCATTATTTTTAGCTTCTCCAACTGCAGATTATATTACGGGCCAAAATATAGTTTTAGATGGCGGAATGACCATTTCAATCAATAAACTATAAAAATAGGAATAAAAAAAAACAATTTTAAGTTATATTTATTTTACTTTATTTAATGCTTCTTTTAGAATTATCTCAAACTTTTCTAAAATGAAATCTACATCCGTCTCAGTAATAATTATTGGAGGCTTCATCTTAACCACATTTCTCATGAGGAGTTGACCTGATCCCGATAAAATTGGCATGCTTTCCCCAAGATATAGACCATGATCGGGAGCTGTTTGTATGATCTCTTCAGTTAATTCTGTAAATGGCTCTCTTGTCTCCTTGTTTTTCACCAATTCAATCCCAATAAATAAACCGGGGCATCTAACATCTCCTATAACTTCATATTCAGACTGCATTTCTAATAGACGCTTGGTGATTTTATTACCCATCTTTTCACAATTCTCACCTAAATTCTCCTTTTCAATCACCCTAATAGCAGCCAAGGAGGTGGCCATTGAAATCGGATCGGAACTAAATGTGGTGTGTTCTTCAGAAGGAGTAAATCTTTTCTTTAACTTTGGCGAAACAACTAATGCTCCTAGGGGAAATCCCCCGCCTAAACCTTTGGTAAAAGTCATCATGTCTGGTGAAACATCAATGTTGTTTTCTTTTTCATATCGTTCTGAAATTGTGAAATATTTTCCAGTACGCCACATGCAAGTTTGACATTCATCATATATCAAAAAAATCTTCTCTTCCTCACAAGTATCTTTTAATTTTTTTAAATATTCCGGGGGAAATGGAATGTGTCCTCCTGCCCCTTGAATTGGTTCAAGAATCACTCCAGCCATTTTTTTAGGAGCCATTCCTTTTAAATATTTCTCAACTATTTGAAAACATTCTAAATTGCAGTCAGGATCTTTTTTACCATAAACCCCGTTTTTATAATTCCACATGCATCTATAACAATAGGGATGTGGCATTCGTGTAAAATGCTCCATTCCCCAAGGATAAAATCTACTTACTGCATGGATGGGTTGTGAAGCGGTAGCTGAAGCTAAAGAAGATCCATGATATCCATGCCAGAATGCTCCAAAATGATCTGCCCCTCGTGAGGCGATCATTGCTAACTTAATGGCCGACTCATTTGCCATGCCACCACCTTCACAATTCAATGCAACTCTACCTCCTTTAAGCTTACCAGGTACTAAGTCTGCTAACTTATTACATAACTTTGCTCGCGCGGGAGTAAGCACATTATATCTCACATGTGTCAATCGCATCATCTGTTGCATCGCAGCGTAATTCACATCTGGATGGGCAAATCCTAAGGTTAGGGTCCAATTCATGGAAGTCACATCAAGTATATCCTTTATTGAACCGTCTTTATCTCGAACTTTTACCCAGGCACTCCCTGGTTCTTTAGCTTCAATCGCAGTCAATGGTTCAACAAAATTGTTTAGGCTATGTTTATCAAACTCTAAAATCTCTTCCTCGTTGACCCCAGATGAAATTCGGGTTAATTCTTCCTTATTTAATGATATTGGTTCTATTTCTTTCATAAAAACTTCAAACTTTTTGACAATTTTATATATAATTTAAAAATTTAGAATTTTAATACTTTGAAAAATATTACGTCAAAATAATATCTTTCTTAAAATAGCTTATTTTAAAAAAGAGTGAATTTCTAAAATATTTATAGAATTAAATTAATTTAAAAAGAACTAAAAGCAAATCACTTTCCTCTGCCTTTATTTGCTCGAATTGAAGGACGATTCTTTTCCGAGCCCCAACCTTTTTTATATAACCCTCTGGCCTTCTTTCCAGCGGAAGTTAATCCTCTTGTTACTCTTTTATTATGAGAAGCATCACATATCCAATTTATATTAGGATCGGCTTTAACTACGGGGTGATTGGGATCTATCAAAATTACTTCGTAATACCAGTGCTTGCCGTCAGAATAAACTTTATATGAGTTTAACACTTGCATGTTGGGATATTTTCTTTGAACTCGTTCTTCAGCAACCCATTGAAGGTTTTTACCTGTTGTATATCTGGTGACACCCAAAGCTCGGGGTTTCCTCCCACGTTTTGGTCTAACTTTATGCATGCCGCCTTTTCTTATTCTTGATCTCACTAAAATATATCCTTGTTTTGCTTTATATCCTAATGTCCGAGCTCGATGGAGTTTAGTCGGATGCTCTATTCTTTCAATTGAGTGGCCTTTTCTATATTCAATACCACGATACCAATCTGGTGTTTTATATCCTCTTTCATGAGTCTCAAAAGTTTCCTTAATATGTTTATATCCTGATTTCAAATGCATGCTCACTTTAACTTTACAATATCTTATAAAATTTGATAATGCTAAATAATTTTATGATTTTTATTATTTCTTGATTTTAATCTTTTTGATTAAATAATCTGAGATTTTTTGAGCTATGGAGATACTTGCTTGAATTTGTGTTTCTTTAGTTTGGCTCCCTATATGGGGTGTAAGAATTAAGTTTTCTTCACAATCACAAAATTCAAGGTTTTTTAAAGGCTCTTCCCTATACACATCTAATGCAGCTCCCCCAATATTTTTCATTTTTAAGGCATTTATTAATGCAGCTTCATCGACAAGATTTCCCCTAGCTGTATTTATTAAAATAGTATCCTTGTTCATTAATTTTAACCTGTTTTCATTGATAGTATTTTCAGTTTGAACGGTAGCAGGAATGTGTAGAGATACTATTTGAGAGTTCTTAATTAATTCATCAACAGAGGAATGTACGGTGTAACCTAACTTACGTGCTTTTTCTTTAACGATTGGATCCACATCATATATCCCTATTTTCATTTTTAACGCTGCGCATCTTTCAGCAACTGCTTGTCCGATGTTACCATAACCTATCAATCCAATCTTCTTTCCTTCCAAGGTTGAACCTAGATAATTACTTTTAAGCCACTCGCCACAGTGCATGGTCTGATCTGCCTTGGAAATATGCCGCATTAAATTTAATAATAATCCAATCGTTAATTCAGCAACGGAGACGGAAGGGGCTTCTGGAGTATTTAAAACTTTTATTCCTAGTTCTTCTGCTTTTTCTAAATCCACATTATCCAATCCAACTCCAGCTCTCCCAATAGCTTTTAATTTCTTAGCATGCGTCAAAATTTCAGACGTTAATTTGGTTCTTGAACGTATGATAATTGCATCATAAGTTTCAATTTCATTTTTTAACTCTTCAGAGTTTATTTCATAATGTGTTTTAACTTCAAATCCATTATTTTGGAGGAGTTGAACGGCTTGCTCTTGCAGTTCATCCGATATTAGTATTTTCATTTATTCTTTATAGAAATAATTTTATTAATTTAAGTTATTATTTTTAATTTATACAACTATAAAGATTTATTCACCATTAATAGTTTGAAAAGTTGAACGATAAGAATAAAAAAAAGCCTTTCAAGAAAGCTAAAATTGAAAAGGATGACGGATTAAATATATCCTATGATAAAAAGGAGTTAGAGAAATATCTTCCCCACGTCATGTCAGAAATCTCTAAAAAAGAAAAAAAAATTAAAATTGATTCCGTTCAATAT
>SDNN01000022.1 GCA_004524425.1 Promethearchaeota archaeon | reverse complement strand
CAAACTTTGAAAGATGCTCTAGATGGAGGTTTGGATCTTGGAGATCACATGTTATTATCGGAATGGAGAGCCAAATTAGGCAAAAAGTTGGCAGATTTAATGCCCCCTGGAATCACGAAAACAACGTTTGGCGTTTCGGGTGGTGAAGCCATAGATAGTGCGATAAAATTCTCATTTGCATACACCAAAAGAAGAGGATGTATCTCAGCAATAGGAGGCTACCATGGGCATACGGGATTTGCTTTAGCCACGGGTGATCCTGATTTTCGAGAAAATTTTTTGTGGGATATACCAGGTTTTAAACAAGTTCCCTTCGGAGATGCGGATGCAATGAGGAAAGCAGTCACAGAAGAGACTGCCTGCGTTATATTAGAAACCATACCCGCAACAGGTGGTGTATTAATTGCTCCTGAAGGATATTTTCCAGCAGTAAGAGAGATCTGTGATGATAAAGGGGCAACAATGATTATCGATGAGGTGCAGGCAGGGCTAGGCCGTACAGGGCATTTTTGGGCAATATATAGTGGAATGTATCCCAATGAGAAAGTGGTACCCGATTTCATGGTGTTGGGAAAAGGGATGAGTTCTGGGATATATCCAGTATCATCATGTAGTTATAAACCCGAGATAGAAAAATCGATTTTTAAAGACGATCCATTCATACATATTTCTACTACGGGTGGTTCAGACTTGGGATGTGCGGTGGCCCATGAAATGCTAACCATTCAATCAGATCCAGAATTTTTGAATCATGTTAAGGAAATGGGAAAGATTTTTGGTAAGGGATTGAACGAAATAGCTCAAGACAATCCCGATTTGATAAAAGAAGCGAGGGGAAGGGGGCTCATGTGGGGTCTGGAATTTCTTGATGAAGAGGATGCTCTATTGAGCATGATGAACATTATCAAGGAAGGTGTTCTTCTAAATTATTGCGGAAATAAGAAAGATACGCTCATAATCATGCCTCCACTCATAGTTACTAAAGAAGAGCTTGGAGAAATAATTCCAAGAATAAGACGAGGCATAGATAATTTAAAAAAGATTAAAAAATAAAAAAATTTTAATATTTCTTATTTTCGTGCTTTTTTTTGTTTATGCAATTCTTCTAATTTATGTTTTATCTCTTGCAGGTATTCGCCATCTAGAGGATATTTATAGATGACTATCAAGCCAATTCCCAAAGCCATCGCCGGAAAAATGAACATTAAAGCTCTCAAACCAAAAATAACTTGAGGAGTGACTCTACTTGGTTCAAATACTGCCCAGCCAACGTTAGTGAATACTAAACTAATAGCTAAGAAAACAAACACGGTAGATAAATGCATGAGGAACATGTTGACCCCATAATATGCACCTTCACTACGCGCGCCCGTCTTGACCTCATCCTCATCAACAATGTCTCCGATAATCAAATCAATTAAATAAATAGATCCAGACATCCCGATGCCAATTAAAAAAAATACGATCAACCCTTGAATCATGGTGGTTATAAACATTAATGGTAGCAGTGATAAGATGAAAATAAACATGGAAAGCAACCATGGTTTTCTTGGACCAAACTTTTGGGCCAGAGGTTTCCACAATACATTCATGAAGATTGCTACTGATATGAAGCTTAAGGCTAATAACAATGATAAAATGAGAGCATCATCAATACCTAAAACGAATTTTCCATATAAAGGCACTAAGGTGGGTAACATCCCATATACGAACCAATTCGCGACTTCTGCTGGTATGTACCATCTAAATGATTTACTTTTGAGGCACATTTTAATCGAACCGAATAAACTTGGGGCACCCAAATAATCTTCTTGAAATTCTACTTTTTCTTTAGGAGTGAATTTCAGAAAAATGAGTGCTGGGAGGATTACAACAAAGGCAATAACCAATCCAAATAATTGGTATTGAGATAAAGATTCAGGATCGCTATAATCTGAAATGAATAAACCTGGTAATATGAATGCCATGAATAACCCAATTATTAAAAAAGATTGCCGAAATAAGTTCGCTTTTGCTCTTTCCTCGAGTTTGATGAATAATTCGGGGAAAAGAGCTGTAAAATTTAGATCATACATCGTGAAAAACAATTCAAATGCGATGATGATGATAAGAAAGTATATGAAATTCGTCATTTCATTGGAGAAACCATAAGATTTTGGTGGGACAAATAATAGAAAAGTAATCAACCCGAGAGGAACAGTAGATATCATGATATAAGGAATTCGACGACCCCATTTTGTATGTGTTCGATCTGATAAGTAACCGATAAATGGATCATTGAAACTGTTCCAAATAGACCAAATGATAAAACCTATTGTAATTAACACTACATTTATTCCTATCACTGCAAAATAAAAGGTAAATACTAAAAACGTGAATGTTTGATATGCTGTAATGTCTGAGGTTTGACCTATCGCATAAGCTGCTAATTTTTTATTTGAATACGTGTCGAATACAGAAATTTGTTTTTTTTCGTTCATAAAAGATCATCACTTTAATAATTAGAATAAATCGAAAAATTCGAATTCATTCTTTTGATCATACTTACATCTAATGGAAATAAAAAGGTATTGCGAATTTAAATTTAAAAAATAAAAAAATATAAATCAAGTAGTCCTTCATTCATTTTTCATTTAACTTGAGTTTTAATGACTGCCAAAGCTTCTTTTGTTCGTTTAGTTATCTCTTCGAAGTTTTTCGAACTGATTAAGTCTTTTTTTACAATCCAGCTGCCACCACAGGCAAATACATTATCTAATTTTAAATATTCAACGAGAGTTTGATTATTAATTCCTCCTGTGGGCATGAATTTAACCCCTGGATAGGGGCCGGATAATGTGCGAAGCATTTGTGGACCTCCAGAAAGATCAGCAGGATAGAATTTAAAATGGTTTAATCCCCGTTCTAAGCCCCATTCTATAAATGAAGGTGCGTTCAAACCCGGACATATTGAAATATTCTTTTTGACGCAATAATCCACCACGGTAGGATTAAATCCGGGCGTCACGATGAATTGAGCACCGGCCTTGACAGCATTTTTCACGTGATCTATTGTAAGTACGGTTCCTGCCCCAACCACCATGCTTGGAAATTTACTTCTTAGGATCGCTATAGATTCTGCTGCAGCAGCAGTACGGAATGTAATTTCAACTAAAGGAAGCTGAGCATTTATTAAAGCATTTGCCAAAGGAACTGCATCTTCAGCATTCTCAATCACTGCAACTGGAACCAATATTAATTCTTCTATTTTTTCCATTATCTCCATTTTAGCTCCTCTTTGTTTAATTTTTGATTATTTTATATGCTTGATTAATTTTAGGAATAATAATTTTAAGGTTTTTAGAACTTATTTTCTCAAGACTTCTTAATTGCTCATCACTCACGGTATTGTAAGCAAACATGCCGAAATGATGGACGATTAAATGTTCAATTTTTGCTTGTTTGCAAAGATTTAAAACTTCTGGTATTTTAAAATTTCCAGCTATACCATTTTCTAAGCGGTATTCATCTCTTCCATTTATAGGTAAAAGTGCTATATCAATTTCAAGGTTTTTCAATTTCTTAGAAAGGCCTTCATATGGAATGCAATCCCCAGAATGATAAATCTTAATCTCATCTAAACAGAAAATATACCCTAAAAAATGATGTTCTCCCTTCTCATTTACTTTTAATTTTTCATGAGCAGCCGCCATGCCAATTATTTTTAGATCGTTATCTATTTTAATGATTTGCTCAGCATTAGCGGAAATTAAATGTTCGTGTCTTGCACCTCTGTTAATTGCCTCTTCAATCTCAGCAGATGGAACAATCATCTTACACTTTGGATTATTCTGTGATAAAACGGTAATGGTTTCTGGATCCATGTGATCTGAGTGGGCATGAGTACTGAGAATATAATCTAAATTTCTTATTTTTTCAGGTAATATGGGAATATCCATTAAGCGAATGTGCGGAAATAGTTTACCCTTATATTTTTTTGAGAGATAATCTGATAAATAAGGGTCAATTATAAAAAGTTTATTTTTAAAGTGAATGGCAAATCCTGCTTGCCCCAACCACGTGAGCTGGATTACACCCGATGGTCGGTTCTTTAAATTCAAATATTCCTCTAAGGAAGCAATACTAGATTCTTCGATTTGTATCTTCGACACGTTACATCAATCCAAACTTCTTTAAAATATTATCTACGGCATCCTCTGCCGCACGATCAATACTTTCCTCCGTATAAGCACCAATATGGGGGGTACAAATGACATTTTCATGAGAGATCAAATCATCAAATCCGGGAGGCTCAGTCTTATATACATCCGTGGCATAAGTTCTTATCTTTTTTTTATTTAATGCTTCTAGTATTGGCTTCTCTTCCACAAGACCCGCTCGAGCCGTATTAATAAGTATCACTCCAGATTTTAATTTTTTGATAGCATTATCGTCTAAAAGAGGTTTTTCGCTAGGAGGACAATGCAAGCTTATGACATCCGATTTCATTAGAAGCTCATCTAATAAAGCATATTTGAAATCAGGTGATGGATCAAAATTTTCATCTGGACGTAAATCATGCCCCAGTACTTTCATTCCCAAACCAAGAGCCATGTTTATCACCTTTTTACCTATGCTTCCAGTACCGATTACACCTAAGATACGACCCGCAAGCTCAATTCCCTTAACTCTTTTCCATTCTCCTTTTTTTAAATTCTCATTACAAGAAATCACTGAACGTGCTGAGGTTAACATTAAGTTAATTGATAATTCGGCTACGCCTTGCGCATTAGAACCGGGAGTGGTGGCAATTTCGATTCCCAAATTTTCTGCAGCATCAAGGTCGATATTCTCAATTCCTACGCCATTTCTGCTGATTATTTTCAAATTTTTCGCTGTCTTTAGCACCTTTTCTTGAATTGGTTCTGTTCCCGCCAAATAGGCCACACAATCGGGCAGGATTTTTGATTGTTCCTCTTCTGTTGGACGTTTACCGGGCGGTCCAAGAATTACTTCAAAACCTGCATTTTTCAATTTTTCAAGGGAAGGATGTCCATTTAAAGAAATCGATCTTGGAGTTACATAGACTTTATTCAAAATATCACCTCACGAGATTCTAGGCTTTCCATTTTGGATTATTCACGATTTTAGGTGCTCCATTCTCTTCAATGATGAGTTTTCTAAATCCCTTGGTCTCAATTGTCTTATAATCGTGTCCAGCATCAGCCCTAAACACAAAAAACATGATAAATGGCTCTTTATCAGATATGTTGATGCTTCTATGGGCAAAATTGGGAGGGACATACACGCTCATGCCCGGATCCATCTCCTGGAGTTCAACATCCCCATCCATATTTTCCATGAGTAGATATCCATGACCTTTAATGCAATAATATACTTCAGCAGTATCCAATTCCTCATGGAAATGTCCTTTTGTCATGAAATATTCTCTTCCAACCTTACCTGGATATAATATAGTTGTACCAAAAGCTAAATCTCCTGGATCTTCGGCAATACCTAAGTCATAAAATTCATATATAACACGATCTCTCTCCTCTAACATCTCTTCGAATTCCTCATCATCAAAATACATGCCTTTCATATCAGAAAGCATGCGTTTAATGGATTTTTTATTAGGAGCAAAACCATCATCTAAACTAAACTTAATGGCGAAAGATTTTATATTTTTAATATTTTTCAATAGTGGCACCTTAATTTATTTAACTTCTAAAGCAATTTTAGCGAGGTCCTCAAATTTTGGCCCCTTGGTTGGGATATCCAAATGAAACACCTCGGCTATCACTTGCAACCATCCGTGCAAAAAATAAATCCATCCATTCTCCACATGCAAATTTTTTTCCTTTTTTTGTGCTTGAGCTTGTTTTAAAAACACTAAGTCGCCTCTAAAATTATAATCCCACGCTAATCCATTTTCGGGAAATTCAGCAGAATTTGTTAGTGGAGAACCAGGAAAATCTTTACCTGCACCAGTACCATTAATCACAAGAGAATAAGGTTTCAATTGATTGAGAATTTTATCGTTATCTTCTGAATTAGGACAATGATGATATTCAATTTTGATTCCGGGATTTATTTTTTGATGAATCTTCTTCATTTTTTCCAATCTGGGGGTACTTCTATTAGTTACATGAATTTTTGATGGCCAGTTATTTTTATCTCCTTTTTCCATGAGATAGGTGGTTAGAGCAAGCGATGCACCTCCAGCACCCATTATAAAAATATCACCTTTAGTCTCTTTCCAATGCATTTCTGGTATAAATGATTCATAAGCCAATCCGCTTGTGATTGGATCTTTAGCATGAGCCCGTAGTTTACCATTCCCTTTAGAAATGCAGCTTAGCTCACCTAATAATTCAACATAAGGACCTATCTCATCGAAATAATCCTTAGCAGCATCAAACAAGTCAATCTTATGTGAGGTGACTAAGGCGCCTAATGATTTTCCATCATTTTTTATAAATTCAACTATTTTCCTATACACCTTAGGCTCGTCGTGAATTTTGCAATTTAAGCCTACGATCGGAGTACCAGCAAGTCCCAGATATTCAGCCCATTTCGGAAAGACTTTCATTATTGATGATTGAGTTGTGGTTACCCCAATATAATAAAAAGTCGCCTTTTCTCTCGGTACAAAGTCAAAATTGCTCATGAAATCGTTACTCGTTTAAATATTAATTAGCAAGAATTAATGTTAATAATTATTTTTTTTGATTCACACTATTCTGGCGAGAATCGTGATAAAAATATAAAAAATGAAAGTTAAAAAAAAATGAAAATATTGGGTTATGTTCTTGATTTCTTTTCAGCATGCAGCCTTTTTTGCTCTTCCTTAACTTTTTCGAGCCTCTCACCATGTAAAGGAAACATGTAAAAACCAAATAAAGCTAAACATAATGCAATAATTGGAAACACTGCTATTAACAGTCGCAATCCAAAAAGAATTTCAGGGGTCACTTTCTCTGGGGCATATACTGCCCATCCCGTTGAGGTAAATACGAGATTGATCGCCAGAAAAATCAAAATGGTTGAAAATCTCATGAAGAGAGCATTAACTCCATAATATGCTGCCTCTCTTCTCACGCCCGTCTTAATTTCATCTTCGTCAATTATGTCCGCCCAAGTGATATCTCTAAGAAAAAGAGCTCCTGCGAGGCCAGATCCCATTAATGTAAAAACGATGTAAGCTGAAACCACATCTGAAATGAATAACAATGGAATTAAAGTTGCGATCCAGGCCAATATACTTAGCATCCAAGTTTTTCTGGGACCTATCTTGATAACTAAGATTCTCCACACGTTAACAAAAGCCATTGCAGAGATGAAAGCAATTCCCAGCATTAATGATATGCCAAATCCACTCATTCCCAAAACAAACTTGCCATAAAGAGGAATGATTGTAGGCAACATGCCAAAAACGAACCATATCATGATAAGTGACAATGCCATCCATCTGAAACATTCATTTTTCACGCATAATACGATTGATTTTCCCAATGGCGGAGCTTGCTTAAACTCATCCTTGAACTCTTCTCTTGCAAGATATCCCCATTTAATAAAAATCAATCCCCCGATCAGCACGATTATACCAGCGAATATTCCAAAAATCCAATAGTTTACTAAATATCGCCTATCTGTGAAATCTGGAATGAATATTCCCGGTAAAACAAAAGCTAAAATCAATGCAATAATCCCAAATAATTGTTTTACCGAGTTGACTTTTGCTCGCTCAACCTTATCAATAAACACTTCGGGAAATGCCGCCGTCTGATTAATACTAAACATGGTATAAAATAGTTCGAATACGATGATTATGATTAGGAAATATACAAAATTAGTTAATTCATCCTCTATACCTGCGCTAATGGGTGGTGTGAATAAAAGAAGCATTATTATTGATAAAGGTATGGTTGCTGCTATGATCCATGGTAACCGGCGACCTCGTTTTGATTCAGTTTTATCTGAAAGACCTCCTAAAAGAGGGTCGTTTATAGCATTCCATACGGCCCAAATCATGAAACCTAATGATATTAGGAGTACGTTAATCCGAACGATGGTATAATAAAACGTGAATATTAAAAACGAAAAAGCTTGATAGGAAAGTATATCCGAAACATTCGCACTACTAAAAGCCATTGCAGTTTTAAGAGAAAAATCATCGCTGGTTTTTTGTCTTTTTTCACTCATTTAAATCCTCTCATAGTATCTACTTTATCGCTAAATGTGTTTTAATTATATTAAAATTTAATAATATATCCACTTAGATCTTTATAAATATTTTAAAAGGCTTGACTTAGAGATTTATTAAAAATTTCCTTTCCTTAAAGGAAGTGGATCGACAGTAAAAGCCATTCGATTGCACAATCGCATGAGCATGTCAGTTTTAACAGTGGCATATTTATTATCATTCCATAAATTATGAGACTCAATAGGATCTTCTTGTAAATCATATAGTTCTCCAAAGTTATTCACATGATCAACGGCAATTTTATATCGTTCTGTCCTTACCATGGTTGATTGAGCCGTAGGATTTTTATGCCAGGGCATGGCATTATAATATTCGCAGTAGATATCCTCTCGATTGTAAAAGCCATCCTTATCTGGTTCTAAAAGAGGCAGGAATGAATTACCTTGCATCCCCGGATGAGGATTAACTTCTAAAGCATCGAGTAAAGTTAAAGGAAGATCAATCAATTCGATAAACGAACTTATTTTTTGAGGTTTAAACCTCTTTGGCCACGAAATTATTAAAGGAACATGGATGGCGGGTTCATAAAAGAAGGGACCTTTTAGATAAATACCATGGTCTCCTAACATCTCGCCATGATCAGAATGAAAAATCACGATGGTATTCTCAAACTGATTTGTCTCTTTTAAAGTTTTGATCATCCGTCCTACTTGCGCATCAATTAAATCGCACATTGCCCAATAGGCTGCCTTGACTAGGCGATGATCCTTTTCTTTCATTCTTGAATATCTATATCGTTCTGTTTTTCCATAAGCCCCTTCATGATCAATGTTTTGCCAAATTGGTTTGTTAACCAATTCACCTTCCATATAATTCGGTAAGGGGATCTCATCTTCTCTATCCAAATAGCGTGAAAGATACTCTTCTGGAGGGTCAAAAGGATGATGAGGATCGAATATGTTCACAGAAAACAACCACGGACGATCAAATCTCGAAGAGTTTTCTATAAAAGCGATTGCTTTTTCTGCACACCACGTAGTCTGGTGGTTCTCTTCAATTTGCCCGATTTGAACATGTCTTGATAATCTGAACTTCTTAGTTATTAACCGTGCTTTTTTTTCCCTCAACCAGAGATAATATTCATTCGAAGGCCATATATTACTTGTATCATGAGACCAATGAAACACGTCATAACCATCATCTATACGCCGTTCAGTTCCTTTACGCGCATTGGGATCACATGCTGATAGATGGAGCTTACCAGCCAATCCACATGTATAACCTTCATCAGAGAGCATTCTAGTGATAAGTACCTCATCTTCTGGGATGTCTGCTCCATTTTGCCTAACTCGACAAGTTCGCGGGTATCTCCCAGTGAGAAAACATCCTCTACTAGGCGTGCATACCGGACTCTGAGAATAGGCTTGAGTAAACAAGACTCCTTCTTTAGCGAGATTATCTAGGTTGGGTGTATGGACGAATTCATTTCCATAACAGCCAAGCGTATCGAATCTCTGCTGATCGGTACAAATCCATAATATATTTGGTCTATTCATGGGTATCCATCCTTTTTTTTAAAAAGGAAATCTTTTATATTAGTAAAATTCAACAATGATAATAAGTCTAAATATCATCCAAAATATTAAGATTTGATTAGAAAAATATTATTTATGTTAGAAGAATCACCATGAACCTGGAAAAACTGTTTAATCCAAAATCAATGTGCGTGGTGGGGATAAGTAAAAAAAATCCCTTAAGTCCTGGACGGATAATTCTATTGAAAAACGAATATGAATATGAAGTAAAAGTATATGGGATACATCCTGAAGGTGGTGAAGTTGAAGGAATTACACTTTATAAAGACTTAAATGAGTTGCCAGAAATCCCAGATATCTTAACCATTGCTGTGGGACCAGATGATACGCTTGGATACATTCAAGATTGTGCCGAATTAGACATCCCTGCGAGCATCATTATTGGAGGTGGATTTGCTGAAATTGGTGGAGAAGGGATAAAAAGACAGGAGCGTTTAGAAAAGATCGCTTTTGATAATAACATTGCCGTTCTCGGTCCTAATTGCATAGGCGTGTATTCACCTCCTTTAATAGATACCATTTTTTTACCTACCGAACGAATCACGCGACCTCCAAAAGGATCAGTGGCTCTAATCTCTCAGAGTGGAGGTGTCTTAGTGGATCAGTTTTTTGTTAAGTTTGAAGAGCGAAATATTGGAGTCTCAACAGCAGTTTCCATAGGTAATCGTGCTGTGGTAGATGAAGTCATGTTGCTTGAATATTTTAGCAAGATCGATCCCAATACTACAAACATTGCGTTCTATTTGGAAGGATTCAAAAATTCTCAAAATGCAAGACAATTTCTCAAATTGGCAAGAGAATCTGAAGATACAGTGATCACCTATTTTGGTGGAAAGACTGAACAGGGAAAGGTTGCCACACAATCTCATACAGCGAGCCTAGCGGGAAATTACAAGATCCTTTCGGCAGCTCTTCACCAGAATTTTATCATTAATCCTCACTCAGAACGAGAATTGTTAACCTATTTGAAAGTATATGATGTACTTTCTCATAAGAAAAAACCATTTGGGGACAACACCATTACTTTTGGAAATGTTGCGATCTTATCTGTTTCTGGTGGTCATGGTGTTATTTGTTCAGATATCATAGGAAAATATGGTTTATCTGCTGTTAAATTTACAGAGAAAGAAAAAGAAGAAATGTATGAGATTCTGAATCCAGTAGCTCGAGAAATCGCATCTTTTAATAATCCCATAGACCTTACTGGATCTGTTCAAGACATAGATATTGAGAATATAATTCGTTATCTTTCTGGAATTGAAAGGATTGAATGTATCTTATTACTATTGCTGCCTTATCCTCCTAATATCTCTTTTCAAATAGGAAGAAGAATTGCGAACATTGCAACGAGCATGAAAAAACCAATCATTTGTTTCATTCCTTATGTTGAAAAATATAAACTCATCATTGAATCTCTAGAATTAAGTAATATACCCGTTTTTCATAGCATAAAGGAAGCCGTGCAAGCAGCATCTGCGGTAAAACTTAGAACAAGAATTAATAATGTTAAAAAGAATAACATTTTCTGGGAGAAAAGATGAGAGTTTTCTTTAAAAGCATTTTATTTTTAATTTAATTGGCAGCTATTTTAAGTAACGTCAATTATTTCATCTATTCTTTTAATGGTCTTTTTAATAAATTCATTATCTTCAATAGTCATTTTTATTGCTTCTTGAGGACAAATATCAATGCATCGTCCACAACCCCTGCATTCTTCGGTAATTATTGCCCGATCATTAATTATCTTTATAGCATCAACGAAACATACCCCGTCTGTACATGCACCACATCCTATACACTTATCAGTTACACACACCTCAACTCCAGGCATTTTACTTACTTTAGAACTGATTGAAGGGTTTAAAACCGGGGCGACCCTCCATAAACAACAACAAGGACAGCAATTGCATATTGAAAGTAATTTATTACCAGGTTTAACCCCTAACCATTGCTTATCCAGAAGATTACGGCCAATCATGTGCACTAGACCTGCTTCTTGACATTTTTTTAGATGATCCAACGCTTCTTCCTTAGAAACTAAGCGCCCAAACTTTGGATTTATCCCAGTCACGGCCTCTCCCAAAAACAGACATCCTAAATCTATAGGATAATTTTTACATTGCATGCTGTCTCTACAAATACAAAATGACATGATCCAATGATAATTTGCTTTTTCTATGAAATATTCTAATACTTGGGAAGGCAGAACATATTCTTCATATTCACCGAGATTAACATCCGTTTTTATTACTTTATCCATGGGTAAATAGAATATCTCATCATCTTCAAAAAGCAACTTGTCAAATACTTTCCCTAGTACAGGTAGGTTCGTTAATTTTGCAACGAATTTAACATTAGGAAAAGCCTTTTTCAGTAATTTCACATACCATAGGGGTCGAGCCAATTCACATCAAGTTAAATAAATTGAATGTTTAATAAGACTTTATTTTTTATCTGTTATAATAATATTGCTTAACTATTTAGAAGTAAGAGTTTTAAAATTCAAAAAAGACACTATTCAAGTTTTACTCCAGAGATCTCTGTTGGTTTTTCAGAATCATCCATTCCTTCCAATTTTCTATATTCATCTAAAGTGCGAGTTGTTACTATTTTGAAGTAGGCATCTAATTTTTCTTCTACATCATGTGAAAGACCAGGACCTTTCTGGGTGCTTAAAATTTTCTCTACTCTTTCTTTTGCGGCCTGCATCATGTCTAAAGATCCTTTTTTTCTCCAGGTTCTACGTCGATCTCTATTAGAAATGCGAGGAATAAAGAATTCTTTTCTTGTATTTTTCACAGAATGTTTTGTACCTAAATAATTCTTTTTTGAATTCATGACCTGCTCAATTTCTTCGGAGGCTAATGCTTCATCATCTATTCTTACACCTTCCATTGCCCGTTTTATGATTCCTATTAGCTCATCATCAATAATTAGCAATTCGAAAGCTTCAGAAAGTGTTGTTTCATAGGTTCCCGCACAGGTGATGTAATTATGTCCGGCATTAGCGGCGCAAAAAAGGGTCATGAACCGTTCATAACCATTTTGAATATCAAAGCATTTAGAATCGGTAAGCGCTCCTGACCCTTTGGAAGGAATATCATAAAAATGAGCTATCTGAGCAGTAGCTATGGTGATCAGGCCCATTTCAATCGAGCCATAAGCCATGTTACCTGAGGAAGGATCCATTATAGTATTAGTTGATCCATATAACACTGGAGCACCAGGGTTAATTAATTGCGTCAAAATTATTGAGGGCAAGATCTCCATGTTCATTTGGGTTAAAACACCACCTAAAGTGACGGGTGCAGTAGATCCCGCTCCGGACGCCGACGTGATGTTGAGAGGTTGATTATACCTCGCAAACACAAATATGCCATTTAATAAAAGTTGAGTCAGTCTAAGAGGGGATGTTGGATTGAACACGCCTAATAATCTCGGTCGTTTCATTAATTCATCTTCTCCTCCAACAATAATTGAGCTAATGTTGATCATGTCTTTAGAGGCCGTTCTTCCATAACAAGACATGCCATATGGTTTATAACTATGTCTGCCCCATTCACGTAATGTATGGAAGTGTAATTCAGTAAAAGGCACATCATGTGGCCACACGTCAACATGAGAGCTTGAAATATTTTTCAAATCACTTACTATTCTAATGTGTTTTATGGCATCATCAAGTGATGACTTTCGAATTCCCTTCCTTTTAGATGGATCATGCACGTTAACAGCTGCCCCATACGTAGAAAAAATAGTGTGATTTGTATTAACTTCAAAATGAAAGGAACCATCCGGGCCGTATAAATTAAATTTTTTTGGCACTTTTCTAATGTTTTCTGTTATGAGTTCTTCTGGAATTTTTACAAAAAAAGCATCATTCCTTTTTTCGATGGAAGCTCCATTTTCTTTGAACAATTGTCTAGCTTCAGGCGATTCAACGATAATTCCAGTGGTTTCCAATAATTTTAATGATGTTTGGTGTATTTTTTGGATTTCATCTTTTCCTAAAACCTTTATTTTATTCATTCTCATGGTAAATTTAAACTCTCTGGGCGTTATTTTCGTGAATAATTAATTTACTTTTTCAACCAATCCTATTATAAATTTAATATTGATAAGATGGTTTTTTAAAATAATCATTCTCTATTGCATTTTATCTCATGATAAAAATATATTTTTAAAAGTAATGAAAGAAAAATATTATTTTATAGTCATGTTATTAAGAAATCAAATATATTTTAGATACTTTATAACAAAAAGGAATTTGAAATGAACGTAGATATTGAGTTATTAAAAAATTTTGAAGATACGATCGACACGGTTCATCCTGAAAAAGGAGGAGTCCCAATTAAAATTTTAGGGTATGGTGAAATCAGCCTAGTATTTGAAATAATCGGAGATCCAGAAAATTTAGCATACAAACGAATACCTATTTTCGATAATGAAGAACAGGTAGAAAAATTTATATCAGGCTATAAAAAATACTGTGAAATCTTGAAAGAGGAACTGGGTTATAATTTGCCTGAAAGTGATATTATTTGGTTTAGGGATAAAAAGGAAAACATACAGCTGTATTGTATTCAAAAAAAAGTAATACCTGAATCAGTATGTAATAATGTTATCCATCAAGTTACCGATAAAGAAGTTGAAACCTTAGTACTTCTTGTATTAAAAGAAATGAAGAAACTTTGGAGTTATAGTAGAAATAACGAAATTATAGACTTAGGTTTAGATGGCCAAATTTCTAATTTCGCTATTATAGATTATGATGTTAATAATCCAAAGGTGACCGAAGACAAAAGATTATGGTATTTCGACACCAGTACTCCATTTGTTAGAACAAATGGAGAAGAAGCATGGGATTTTGAACTTGTTTTAAAAAGTGCGCCAGGATTTTTAAGAGGAATATTAAAAAGATTGTATCTTGAGGAAACTGTTGGTCGATATTATGACTGGAGAAAAGTTTCGATTGATCTAGTAGCGAATTTCTTTAAAGAAAAAAGGGAAGAATTAGTACCTTCATTAATTGTAATTGTTAATAATTTCTTCAAAAAGGAAGCTAGTGAATTTGAAATTGAACCTCTCACGTTTGAAGAGATTGAAGACTATTATAAAGATGATGCAAAAATGTGGGAAATTTTTCAGAAAGTGCGGAAATTTGATAGATTTATAAAAACTAAAATATTACGTAAAAAATATCCCTTTTATTTACCTGGTAAAATTGAAAGGTAATTATCAAGAGAATTATAAAAGAATTTCATTGAATCATGAGTTATCCAAAAGTCTTTTTTACATCCGATGTATTTACTGAAAAAGAAATCGGTTCTAATGAAAAAATAAGTCAAGAAATAAGAAACAAGATCGCAAATCTCTGGGAAAATATCCAAAAACTTGCAGAAATTAAAATTTTTGATGGAAGGTTCCCAGATGATGATGAATTAGAAGAAATTATCAATGATTTTAATCCTGATATTGCATGTTGCCATTTAAGCCATGAGATATCGTCTGAGATCCTGACTTCTTCAAAAATATTTGCTGTTTTAACTTCTACTGCGGGTTATAATCACATACATCGCACGAACGTTGATGATATAATTATTACTAATACTCCAAGCGTATTATTTGAGACTGTAGCGGATTACACGGTAGCCTTGATTCTAGCTAATTTAAGAAACATCATAGATCTTCATAATTATGTGTGGAATGGTGAATGGACACCCGAAGATATTTGGGATCTAGATCAAAATCTCTCATCTGTGTTAAGTAATAAAATCTTAGGAATCATCGGACTGGGAGAGATAGGATCAGATGTCATTAGAAAACTCTATTCATGGGGGGGATTAAGGATCATGTATACTAGTCGTACGCGTCATAGCGAATTTGAAATGAAATATCCCAGGTTGGAATATAAAGAAGATATTCAAGAAATTTTTAAAAAGGCCGATATAATTAGCTTACATGTCCCCTTGAATGAATCTACAGAAAAGCTAATTGATGCTAATTTACTCAAACTGATGAAAAAAGATGCTCTCCTAATTAACACTGCTCGTGGAGGCATAATTGATTTTGAAGCACTCCTAGATTTGCTCGAAAGCGAAAAAATTCAAATAAATTTTTCTTTTGATGTGTATCCTGAAGAACCACTCAATTTGAAATTACTTAAAAGAATAAAAAGGATTAAAAAGGAACAACCTGATTTACGATTTATTTTAATGCCCCATAATGCATCCGCCGATGCTGACACGAGAGGAAAAATGGTCATAATGCTCTTAGAAGATCTTTTAAAAATCATAGAATCAAAAAAAACAGGGGATTTAAAAGGGGTGCATCTCATTCCAGAACATCAAAAGCAATTAGAAACGAAAGATTGGAGGATTCTAAAATATTGGAAGATGAAAGGGACTCCATCTACTTGAAAATTATTACCATGGAACGTTTGAAATATGAAAATAGCCGCTGTCCAGATGATGGCTGATTTTGGCAATGTAGAACAAAATCTAAAGAAATCTAAGCAATTAGCTGAAGAGGCTTTTCTTGATGGTGCTGAAATGGTAATCCTGCCCGAATTTTTTACAACGGCAATGGGTTTCCATTCAAAAATGATTGGAACAGCCCAGCCATGGGATGGTAAACCAATGAAATTATTAAGAAATCTTGCAGCTAAATATCAAGGAATAATTGGAGGATCGTATATAGCCATTCGAGAGAATGATGCGTATAATACCTTTGTATTAACCTTTCCTGATGGCTCAACTTTTTTTCATGATAAAGATCAACCTACAATGTGGGAAAATTGTTATTATAAAGGTGGTATTGATGATGGGGTTCTCGCAACGGATCTGAGTAATTTCGGAGTGGCTCTTTGTTGGGAATTTGTACGAACAAGGACAGTTAAACGTATGATCAATAGAGTAGATACCGTTATAGGTGGCTCTTGTTGGTGGACATTACCTGAAAAGAGGTTACGCGGATTTCCTCAAGAATTGAATTATAAAAATATTGAGATAATGCAAGAGACTCCTGCCAGATTCGCTAAAATGCTTGGAGTTCATGTAATACACGCTGCTCATGCCGGATTTTTTGAAGGAAATATGCCCCTCATGTCAAATTTTGCCTATAAATCTCATTATCTAGGTGAAACTCAAATAGTGGACGGAACAGGAAAAATCTTAAGAAGAATGACCCGTGAAGATGGTGAAGGACATGTTTTAGCCGATATAGACATCAAAGAAAAATGGAGTCCTTCTGAATCCATTCCTAATGGTTTTTGGATCCCTAAATTACCCGTTCAATTACGCTTTGCGTGGTGGTATCAAAACAGGCATGGAAGAAGATATTACCGCAAGAAAATCCGTCCTCATCTGTTTAAATAAATTCTTGCAATGAAAAAAAGGTAATACTAGATTTTTTATTGAAGGTTAAGATAAAAAATTAAATAATATCTATTCAATATAAGACCTAAGTGATTAATAAATGATTAGAGCATTTATCGCTTTAGAATTAGAAGATAAAGAAACCATTACTAATATCATTGATTTTGGAGAACGATTAAAGATCAATCAACCTAGGATGAAGCTCGTTGAGCCCCAAAATCTTCACATGACTGTAAAATTCTTAGGAAACATTCAAGAATCGTTAGCACCGAAAATTTACACGATCCTAAATGAAGAAATAAATCAAAATCTATTCCAGAATCAAGTTTTCAAATATGAACTTAAAGATGTAGGGCAATTTAGGAATTTTTCGGTTATATGGTTGAGGCTTATAGGCGATATTTCTTTTCTGCAGAAAGTCAAAGATATTGTAGAGGATTCATTAAACCAAAAATTAAAAATCAAGAAAGATAAAAGAAAGAAATTCACGCCTCATCTGACCATCGCTAGATTAAAAAAAAATAGAATCAACTATAAAAGTTTTGACGCTTTTAAAAAGATTATTAATGAGCACAAGAATTTTGACTTTGGCCCGTACAATATTAAGGAAGTAAAATTAAAAAAATCTGTATTGACACCTGAGGGCCCAATCTATTCTGATTTGATATATTAAATGACTAATAATAATATAAAAGCGATTGTATGGGATCTGGATGGAACTCTCATTCATTTTAAAATAGATTGGCTCCGAGCTAGGAGAGAAGCCATAAAAATCCTAAAATCAGAAGGGGTTCCTAAAAAGCTATTGACAATCAGAAATAGCATTTTAGATAATGTAAGATTAGCTAGAGCCTATTTTAAATCAGTTGATCATGAACCAGATAAAATTGAAAAAATCATAACCGAGGTTGATCACGTGGTCAATGAGATTGAATATGAAGCAGCCTTAGAAGCCACTGCTGTGAATGGTATTGAACAAGTGCTTAAATATTTACAGAAAAAAGGCTTAAAACAAGCAATCTATACTTTCAATACAAATAGAAATGCAAGGACTTCTCTTGAAAAAACAAATTTGATATGTTTTTTTGATGTCATCATTGGAAGAGATTCTGTTAAAAATGCTAAACCACATCCGGAACACCTTTCATTAATTTGTAAAAAACTATATGTGAACCCCTCAGATATCATAGTGATTGGAGATAATCATAGAGATATTGAGGGAGCTATTAACGTGGGTGCTAAGTCTATAGCAATTAAAACAAAACTCGCTAAATTAACTAATTTAGATATTTTAGAAAAGGCTGATAAAATCATAAATGAAAAGGAAATTCCGTTAAAATTAATAAAAGCAATCGAGGATTTATATTGAGCAGACGGAAAAAAATATAAATAAGCGCATAATTTTAAATAGATATATTTCAATATTAACACGTTAGACTAATTATAAAAGAAGGATTAAAAAAGCAAATGAAAATAGAATTTGATTTAGATGTGCTTAAACCGCACAGTCCAAGCCTGCCTTTTATCGCGCGTGAGATAGAACAAATAAAAGGCGTGCGCTTCGTTAGTATAAAAGTAGATGAAATAGATCAGAAAACCACCTCCGTCTTTATTACCGTTAAGGGCACGGGAGAGATGAATATCGAAGAAATCACTCAGAGTCTCGAAGAACTAAATTGCGCCGTGCATAGCATCGACAGAGTCCAAATTGAAAATTGGCGGTAAAAGTCTACTGATTAAAAAAGCAAATTAATTAAGCAGTATAATCAATGAATTTGAAATGCTTAAGATGATTATGAAATTGACGATGCCAAAGATTGTTAATACCATTCAGGAAAAAGGTTCGATTTCGGATGAACTTGATTATGCCTTAATGAATTATTTATTAAAAAATAGGGGCACGGGATATACCGCATGCCAGCCAAGTTTGGTCGAATTAGAAGGTGGCGTAAAAGCAATCAAAATGGACATTGATCACACGTATATTGGAAAAAATAATCAGTTGATGGGTTTGGGAATAATTGGAAATCTATTAGTTGATGATGAGACTTTAAAAGTGATATATTGCACTCCAAAGGATGAATTAGAAAAAAATATTGAAAAATTAAAACAAGCGGGAATTAAACCCCAACCTAGACCAAAAGGAAAATATTGACTTTTTCTGAAATTTTTTTCTTTCAAGATTTTAGGTTTTTAGGAATTTTAAATAATAATCGTCTTTATCCTTGCTTAAAAAAAATAATAAGTTTAAGTAAATTTTATATCACGAGATTAGATGTCAGAGAGTAAAATTGAAAAATTGATCCGGGAATATCTTTTAGAAGAAGGATTGTTAAGAAAGCGAATCAATGACTCAAAGATCGATTTTGGATACCAGTTTGCATATCCTCCAGGAACCAATAGCCATGTCATGGCAGTTTTTAAACCAAAGGATAAAGATTTAATAATCCTATCAAGTGGAACTCAAATTTCACCTCCTCACGTTGAGGCTTTAAATTCATTAAAAGATGCTAAAAAATTTCAATATTTTAATGATTTGAGAAAATTCTTCCTTCTCAAGGACGTGTTCTTCAGAATTGATATCAAACATCATCGATATGAAATTAGCGACCAGAAATTTCTAAAGGAGGATGAACACATTTCAAAAAATGCCTTATTTGAACTTATCAGGAAAGTGTTTAACTGTGCTGCTTACAGTAACATCATCTTGAGCCAATACTGCATCAATAAAATGGATGATGATGAATTAGACAAATACAAGGACTTCACCAGTTCCAATTTCTCCTTATATACATGAATAATACCCAAAATGAGAGGATGATCATTTTTAAAAAGTGGCAAGGCATAAAAAAGAAGCATAAATGAAAGCAGCCCAAATGGTATGTGATAAACTCTTTATATCTTACCTTGAAAATTAATCTTCATCCTTCCCAGGACCTCTCATTGGGAAATCCATAATTCATATGATTTCGAGCAAGATGCCCACATAATAAATGCTCGTCTAAAACATCTTTTCCAATTAACGAGAATGAATTATGATCCTTGCCTGGATTATAAAAATATTTTTAGAAAGGATTTTTACCTTAATCAAGATATTTGGAGCGGTTTAAGAGAGGAGGTTATAGATCAATTCGTTGAGAGATGGATAATGTATAAACAAGATGATATTAATTTTTATAAAGAATTTTATCCCAAATTTTACGGAACTTTCAAATTTATGGTAAAAGATATGCATCTATACAAGGAAAGATCATCACACTGTCATTTTCCTGATTTTTGGTTTTGGTATTTTAGAGCGTACAGTTGTCAAAAAAAATGTATTCTTACTGATTTAGAAAATTTTTATACGTAAATTTTATATCATTTATTAGTGTCTAATGAAAATATAGCTTTTTGACATTTAAAAAAACGATTATGATTCAAATTATTATAACATACATGGTGATTTAAGGTTTTCAAAAAATATTTGAGGGCACTAGGTAAATTAAATTATGTTCAGGGCAAAGAACGCCCAGATGTGGAATGCATATTGTGTGCTGTTAGAGACAATGATGAGCGGGTTGTCTCATTAAAAGTCTATCAAGATGACATCATTTTTATAAGCTTGAATTTGTATCCATATAACCCAGCACATTCAATGATCGTCCCCAATCGACATGTGCTTAGGTTTATTGAATTAAAAAAAGAAGAAATCACTCATATTAATAGGGCGATACAAGGATTTCAAATATTATTGGATGAACTATACAATCCGAAAGGATATAATGTTGGAATTAATGAGGGAATTGCTGGAGCTAGCATATCCCACTTACATGTACATGTTGTTCCCCGTTATGGTGAAGAATTAGGATACATAGACATTGTAGGTAAAACGAGAATTGTCGTTGAAGGATTAAATTCAGTCAAACAAAAAATAGAATCACGTATCCATGAATATCTTAATGATGAATTCTTTGATGAATTCTGATTTTAAAAAATAAAAAGGAAAAAAAAGTCAAAAATATTTAGAAAATTCTTTTTAGCGAGTTGCATTTCTAATATCTGCGGCGGTCACGCGTTTTCTCTTATCAGCCTTACAGATCTTAATTGCTTCTTTCGTTGCATCTGCAGCAGCTTTTTCTAAAAAGTCTATTAATTTATCCAATGCTTCTGCCGCTACTAAGTCGGCCCCCTCTTTTTTCATTAATCTTCTAATGGGTGCTTTGGCAATATATCCTTCAGCTTTTTTCTTTGCCGGAGCCTTCTTTTTAGCAGGTGCTTTCTTTTTTGCCATAATTATATTCCTCCACTAATTTTTAAATTTAATATATTAGTTTTAAATTATTATTAATTATTACTACACATTTCTATTATATAAATATTATGATTCAGAATAGACTATCGAGCAATTATTTGTGTTCAAAATTTATAGATCGAAAACCACTTCGTTATATTAATTTAACCGACAAAACCTATTTTTTTTAGTGTTAGGAGGTAAATACTCGTATTTATTGTAATTTAGTGTTTCAATATTATTAATGTTTCAATAAAGTATAATGATCTTTTATTATGATAGATAAATGTTAATCAAATTTATACCGATGATCGAGGATGAATCAAATGAAACCAAGGATTTAATCGTGATTTTCTTGATTGGATTTTCTATTATCTGGTATTTTTAAGAGGAATGGTACAAAATCCATGTTTTGCTTTTTTTTTCCCTTAATATATTATACTCAAAAAAGTAAAAATATAAAATTCACAATTTTATATTAATTAAATATAGAAAATCTGGATCTAACGTGCTTCCAAAAAATGAAGGAATCTGAGATTGAGGCGGTCCTTCAAGGACTTTCTTTCACGAAGAACGATTCAAAAGTGCTT
This sequence comes from Promethearchaeota archaeon, assembly GCA_004524425.1. Next base: position 801 of record SDNN01000022.1, on the reverse strand, counting down.
TTGACCTTATGTAAATATAAAGTTTTGTCACCGGCTGATATAGCTAAACATTCTGGAGTTGACAGGGCGAGAGTATATGATTCTCTCAATAGATTAATAGAGCGCGGCTTCATCCAAAAAGAACCAGTAAAAAGGGGAGCAAATTATCAGGTCATACCGATTGAAAAGATTTTTAAATCCATTCGTCACGAATACAAGGAGAAAATTACAGAAACGATCATGATCGAGGAAGCGATAAGTGAATTGGAAGTGGATTCTGAAGAATACGAGCCTAGAGTATGGTCAATCAATTCAAAAGACAAGATCAGAAACAAAATCAAGGAGCTCATAAACGCGGCAGAAGAAAGAATCTTCTTTATCATCACACCTGACCTTTTAATGGAAGAATTGGGTGGATATGAATGGATAATGAAGGAATTGTGGAATAAAAAATTCTCAAATCCCAAAGTCAATATCGTAATTGCTCTAAAATTTTTTGATGATATCGTAGATGAGGTTAAAAAACTTTTAAAACTTAATGTAGTTGTTCATTCAATAGAGGGGGATACGGTCATTCCTTTTGGACTATTGATAGTTGATGATGGCTTCTTATTAACGACATTGGATCAAGTTAAAGAAGCTCCTGAATATACATCAGGTCTATGGCTTGAAAATGGCAGGCGAAGGCAAATCATTGGTTATGAGCATCTTTTTAGACATTTTATAAGCTCTGAATGTAAAGAAGCAACCTTGATTCCTAAAAATGCACCTTATTCGGAGGCATGATAATTTAATTAAAACTAATCAAAAGTTCAATTTAAT
>SDNN01000173.1 GCA_004524425.1 Promethearchaeota archaeon | reverse complement strand
TCAATTTTAGGCAGTCTTGATTCTTTTAAAGCGCTTTTTATCTCTTATGAAGAATTTCAATCCAATCCTGAACTTCTTCATAAAGACATTACTGAAATTTTTAATGTTTGAAACTAATATTAATTCTTTCTAATGGATTCCTTCTAATTTTAAAATTAAAAATTTAGATAATTTTTAATTTTAAGCTTTATTAAAAAAAATAAAAATAATTAGACATTGAAAAATTCAATGAACACAACAAAAATTCGAATAATCATCGTCATTTTCTTGACCATGATCATCACGCTAAGCATCATCCCTGTAGCCTTAGCTAAACCAAGGAAAGTTTATTTAGTTGATTATCTTTATGATTGTGAGGTTGAAGATGAGGGCTTCTCAAACTCTCCAGAACAAGATAAAGATGCTTCGATTGAAGCTACAGCTTATGCTTTGGAGATTTTGGATGATCTTGATTCATTAACCATTAAAGATCTCTTTGGCACTGTGGAACGAAATGTAAATACAACTGATCTTGCCGAAGAATTGGAAGAAAGCTTAGAGAATCGTCTAAATGAAGGAGATGCATCCATATATGACTTGTATTACCTATATAGTGCCCTCTTGATTTTACAAGATACAGTTAATGATTTTGAAATAGGATCTTCTAATGAAGGAAACCTTGAAGCTTATATTGACTCCCTTCTTCAGCAATCTGGAGGCTATCTACCAAGAGCGTCAGCGCCTTCACCTACCCTTAGTTCAACTTATCATGCGCTAGAATTATATGACTTATTAGACGAAAGTCCCATTAATGACTCACAGACAATCTCATGGATAATATCTTGTAAAAGATCTAATGCTGGCTATGGTGGTGACACCAATTCACCTGCAACTATTAGTAATACTTATTATGCAATAATGGCCATGGAAATCTTGAGTGACCCTGATAGACTCCCTGGAGAGGGTGCTACTGTAGATTATCTCAAATCATTTTATGAAGATGATGAAAATGACGCTGATGACTTTGGAGGCTTTTATCCCGACGATAATGCAAAACATGCATTGATTAGTAGTACATATTTCTGTGTAATGGGAATAGCAACTATAGATGAAGATGAATTCGATAATGATGAAGAGGAGGAGATTATCGCGTGGATTTTAAGTCATCAAAACTATCAAGATGGAGGATTTGTAGATGATTCCGATGGATCTGATAATAAAGTTTCTACAATTGTAAATTCTTATTTTGCATACAAGGTTTTAAATTTATTTGATACCCAATTAGAATCCTTAAATGAAGAGATTTTTGAAGCCGAATTTAACTGGTGGATTTTAATAATAATATTAGCTAGCATCGGAGTCATTTTTGTCATAGCGGTCATTATCTGGAGAAAAAGGAGAATTTAATATTTTCATTATCTTGAACAAATTATAAATCCTTTAAGTCTTAATGACATATTCTAATTATTCTTTTTTAGATTTAAGAAAACAATATAGTTAGATGCTATAGATATGCTTTCTGAAAGCAAAATTCTTGATGGGAAGAAATTAGCGGACAAATTAAATTTTGAGTTAAAGAAGGAAATAGAATTTCTTGTAAAAAAAACCAATGTAATACCCACATTAGCTACTGTTCTGGTTGGGGTAAACCCTGCATCTAAAATATATGTAAAGATAAAGCACAGAACCAGTGATGAAGTAGGAATAAATTCAGTCCAAGTAACTTTACCCGAAGATTGTTCAAAAGAAACATTAAATGAAGAACTAGATAAATTGAACAAGAATAATAGTATACACGGTATTTTATTACAACTACCATTACCTGGTAATTTAAGAGAATATACTTCAGAATTTTTAACCCAAATCTCTCCTCAAAAGGATGTAGATGGGTTCCATCCGATAAATAGGGGAAAATTATTTGACTATGATGAAGAATTAGCACCTTGTACGCCTAAAGGAATTATCGCACTATTAAAATATAATGATGTTGCACTAAAAGGAAAAGACATTGTCATTGTTAATCGGTCAAATCTAGTAGGCAAACCTCTCCTTTTCATGTTTTTAAAAAGAAATGCCACTGTTTCAATCTGTCATACCTCAACTAAAGATATCAACTCTTATTTAAAAAAGGCAGACATCATCGTTGTAGCAGTAGGTCAAGCAAAATTTCTTACTCCAGATAAAATAAAACAAGGCGCGATAATAATTGATGCTGGAATCAATAGAGTTGAAAATAAAATTATAGGTGATGTTGATTTTGAAAATATTATCGATAAGGCTGGAAAAATAACCCCCGTTCCAGGAGGGGTCGGTCCAATGACTGTTAGTTTTTTGCTCCAAAATACGATTATTGCTTATAAAAAGCAGCTTAAATTGGATTGAAATAAAGGAAAAAAGAATAAAAATTTTATATTCTAAAGATTAATATAATTCACAAGTATAAAATTAAAATTTGAGAATGTATAAGAAAAATATTAGGGAGTGAGAATTTCATCGCCATACTCGAGACAGGCATAAATTTAGGGAATAAAAATTTGATTGAAATTAAATATTATGGCTCTTCAGAAGTATTAGATCCAAACTTAAGAGCTGGTTTTCTATCTGCCCTTGAGAGCTTTACAAAGGAGGTTTTTGGTGATGATATAAATGTAGTTTCATTACAGTCTTATAAACTAGTATGTAATTGTGAAATGATTGCTCTACCAGGTGAAGATAAGGATAATACACATCCACTTTTAGCATATTGTATTATCGAAAAAGAAACAGATTCTGAAGTAGTAAAAAAATTATTATTTAATATTCTTCAAACCTTTTTAAACCGTTTTTCTTTAAATGATATTTTTTCAAAGAAAAAAAAATATTTTAAAGATTTTAATGAGAGAATAGACAAAATTCTTGGAGATCTGAAATTAAAAACAGAGGATAGATTCAAAAGCCTTTTCTAATACAAATACAATTAGTTTTAAATTATAATATTATATTCAATCGTTATCATTCATGTGATTTAAATTGAGTTCAAATATTGGACCAGAAGCCCAAGCTGCCTATCAAAAATATTTGGATGCTAATAGTCTAGATGAGAAAATAAAACGGCTTGAAGAATTTTTATCCTTAGTACCGAAACATAAAGCTACTGAAAAAATTGTTGCTCTAAACAAATCTAGACTAGCTAAGTTAAGACGCCAACAAGAAGAACATAAGCAAAAACAGAAAAGTACCTCTAAGATTGTAAGCCCTTTCTCAATCAAAAAAGAAGGAATCCAAATCATTTTAATTAGTGATTACTATGTGCCAGGGGTTGGCAAAACGACCCTTTTAAATTACATGACAGGAGCGGCAGGTGAGAAAATAGGAAAATTTACTGCTATCCCAGAAATCGGCATCTATGAGAACAAAAAGGTAAGATTTCAAATAGTAGACATGCCTGCCATCATGGAAGATGCATCCAAAGGAGTTGGCAATGGTAAAGAGATATTAGCTCAATTAAGAGCATGTGATTTAATATGTATCTGCATTGATTTATCAAGATCCATTTCTAATCAGATGAAGCTAATCTTAAACGAACTCTACGAGGCTGATATAAGAATAAATGAGCCTCCCGCGCCTATAAACATTGAGAAAACTGGGTCAGATAAGATACAAGTCTTTTTCCTAACTAACGAAGCAAAAGAAAACATCGAGATGTCCGATTTATCCGAAAAAATAAAAGATTTAGTTTACGAAAACGGTATTCATAATGCTATTGTGAAAATCTATGGAAACATAAACCTCGATCAAGTAGTAGATGCATTATCTTCATCTGTCGTATATAAAAAGGCAATTATTTTAGCGAATAAAGGAGATTTACCAAATACCGAAGATTCTTTTAATGAATTAAAAGAAAAATATTCTGAAAAATTTCCGATAATAATTCCCATTAGCATTAAAAAAGGTAATTTTCCAAATGATTTTGGAGAAAAAATCTTGAACTATCTAAATAAAATAAAAATATACACATCCAATGCAGGTAGGGTTGCTGAAAGACCTTTAATACTTGATAAAAATTCAAATGTAAGAGATGTGGCAGAAAAGATTCATAAAAGTTTCGTTGAACTATTTGATCACGCGTTAATCATACGAAAAAGTGCCCGTCAGCAGCGAAAAAGGGTTGGTCTTGATTATGAACTCGAAGATAATGATATTATTGAAATATACACCATTTAATAATGGAAGTCAAGAAAAAAAGCAAACTAAAAGTAGGTATTTGAATTTAGTAAAATTAGTTTAAATAATCCTCTATATTTTCCTTCATTTTTAATATTTCGGAAATTACGCTGGATAGCTCCTCTCTAGAAACCTCTTCTCTGTTTATAATTACGTCAGCATACTTCCTATATTGTTTCCATTTATCATCGTCGGTCATGTATTTTAGTTTGTTGCTAAATGAAAATAAGTTCAAATACACGTCTTTGTAATCTCCCTCTTGAATAGGTTTATTTCTTAAATTAGCAACTGCTTGGTTAATTGTTTTTTTAATTTTTTCCAGATAGTAATTTAATTTTATAGTAGTATCTCTAATTTCATCCTTAGTTTCTTTTATTTTTTGTTGATATCTGATGAAATTTTGGTCATCCTTAATTTTTTCTGAGATTTCCACTAATTTTTCTAAAATAATTAACTTATTAGGGAGACTTGGTGAATCCTCAATCTTGTTTTCTAAAATATTCATTTCTAATTTTAAATTTTCTATTTCTTGAGGAGTAAGATCTTTTCTGTGCCCCCATATCGATTTTAAGACCACATCTGGTTTTTCAATGAGAGATTTTTCACCGATCAATTTCTTGTTCGAGGAAATCAATTCTGATATTGGTTGGTCTAAAATTTCAAAGTCTACCCTATTTCCCTTCCAATTTAGAAAGATTTCTTGATGCTTTAGAATGGTTTTAACTAATTTTGGAATCATTTTATTAATTTGTTTGTGATCATCCTTATCTCCAATTAGTACTAAATCCGCATTAATCTCACTTATAGGTGTGATCAAAACAGTATAATCTCCCAATTCAATATTCTTCAATTCTTTTGATCCTTCCAAAACCATTTCTCCAATAAAAGACTTTAACGCAGAAAAGAATGAAGCAAAAAGCTCCATTTTACCATCGCTAATATTCTGAAAATTCTTGTCATAAATTAACAAACCACTTTTACTTTGGTAAAGAAAAATAGTGTATAACATTTTTACACTCTTGATTTTCTTCGGAGGATTATTTTTTTAATGTGTGAGCCTTTAAAAAAAATTCAATTTCTAATATAAAATAATTCATTTTATTATTTAAAAAATCTATCTAAGAATTATTCCTTTAATTTGCTCCACAATTTTAGGAAATTGTGTAACTTCTTGTTCAAAATTTAAAGGAATTTCTTTTATTCCTTCCATGATGTTTTTAATGCTTTCAATGGAATAAATTAAATTTTCTAAATAATCAATAACATCGCCCTTAAAAACTAAGATTTGATATTCCTCCTCTAAATATTGAGAAATCCGTTCGATTGAAAATTGCTCTTCGACTCTCAATTTTAATATAATTTTTTCTAAATTAAGTCTGCCACAATCACAATAGGGGTTATCTTTACAATTGCAATTAAAAATATTATTGATCCATTTCAATATCAATTCAATGAAGTCGCGGGAAAAATTCTTTTTTTTTTTTACATATTCTGCATTCATTAGAGACAGAACGCTAGCACTAAAAAAATTGTTTGAGAAATATTTCATGTTGACATTTTTTGATAATTCAGCTACTACTTTTCGAGAAAGATATACATTTCTAATTGGTTTAAGTTCCAGAGCTAAATCCAATACTGATTTTACATCCTCATTTTTTAACTTATCTATTATTTCTAAACTCTTCTCAACCGTCAAGAATGATTTCGCTATAGAACGACCTAAATGATTAATTTTGTGAATAAAATTTTCTTTTACTCTTAATAATTTTAAGGAGTTTAATTTTTTCAGAAAACGATCAAAGTCATAATTATTATTTATTATCAAATCATAAAATTTATAGATCCTTTCATATTCAACTCCTTTAATAAACATGGAAATGTATGCCAATAATTCTGTTAATGATTTATCTTCATTTGGCTCTAATTCATAATCCCTTATTTTTCCGTTTAATAATTTAATTGCGATGTTTTCTTCAGTTTCTTTCATTTTT
>SDNN01000172.1 GCA_004524425.1 Promethearchaeota archaeon | reverse complement strand
TATATATAAATTGTTTAGAATTATTTGTGATAAATAAATCAGGGAGAATCTTAAAATGTTGCAAAATAAAAAAAGAGAAATTTTACAAATATTCAATATCGTGGCATATATTCTCACCATAGTGTTCAATGCGCTTTCTGGTACCGGAATTTTTAATGGAAAAACGATTGGAGGAGTCTCTGACGATTATCCTAATCTTTTCACGCCTGCGGGAATAACCTTTAGTATATGGAGTGTAATATATCTATTCTTGTTCATCTTTGTGATATATCAAGCTAGAGACGTGTTCAAGACGGAAAAAGAAGACATGCCATTTATTGAGCAGACAAGCATTTTCTTTATTTTAAGTTGCGTGTTTAATAGTGTCTGGCTCATTGTATGGCTCTATGGATTTATCTTATTGAGTCTTGTAGTGATGTTGTGCTTATTGGGCTCGTTAATCATCATTTATCTCCGATTGAACATAGCTTTAGGTGATTTGACAGGGAAAGAAAAAATAATCGTGTGGGTTCCTTTCAGTCTTTATTTAGGATGGATAAATATTGCCACCATTGCAAATACCGCTGCGTTTTTAGTCTCTATAAATTGGGATGGATTCGGGATTTCTCCGTTCACGTGGACCATCACCATCATTATCGTAGCCGTTATTCTGACTTTGACCATTCTTTACACGAGAAAAGACTTGGTCTTGCCACTCGTGACCATTTGGGCTTTAATAGGAATAGCTATAAGAAGATATGATCAAATCGTTGATTTAGCAATTACAGCGCTTATCATGATGCTCATCGTCATTGCCGGCATGGTAATTTTTATCATTAAATCGAGAATCCAAAAGTAAACCAAAGATGAGATTACTTGGCTTAATCGGGGGAATGAGTTGGGAAAATACCATTGAGTACTACCGCTTGATCAATGAAATGGTCAAAGAAAAATTGGGGGGTTGGAATTCTTCAAAAATATTGTTATACTCTGTCAATTTCGAAGAAGTTCTTCCCTTACAAGAAAAAAACAAGTGGGAACAGGTTGCGGGCATGATGATTGATATAAGTAAAAAACTCGAATTTGCTGGCTGCTCGGCACTAGTGATATGTTCCAATACCATGCACAAAATCGCGGACGAGATTGAGGCTTCAATTTCAATACCATTAATTCACGTGGTTGATGAAACTGCAAAAACAATAAAAGCAAAAAACATAAGATCTGTTGGATTATTAGGCACGAGATTTACCATGGAAGGTGGTTTTTACTTGGATCGGTTAACGGCAACTCATGATTTAAGAATTTTTTTACCATCGGAAATAGAAAGAAAATACATTCACAAGGCAATCTATGATGAATTCGCGCAAGGTAAATTCTTAGATTCAACTAAAGCAAAATTTTTAGAAATAATCGATAATTTGAAAAAAAAGGGCTCAGATGGAATCATTCTGGGGTGCACCGAGCTTCCCATCTTAATCAAACAAGAAGATGTGGATATTCCATTATTCGATACCATGAAAATTCACCTACAAGCCGCAGTAGAACATGCATTAGAATAAGGTTAAATCTCATCTCTCATTTTTTTTCATCAATGATGTGTTAAATTAGGAGCAAGAAGTCAAATGGAACTGGTTTATTCATTATCTATTTATAAACTAAACATGAAAGGTATAAATATTGCTTTAGAATATTTCACTTAACACGAAATTTTAATATAAAACTTGCATATCAGAGGGAAAAGAAAATGGCTATTGAAATTAATTGGCTAGCCGTGATTGTCATCGGCATAATCTATTTTGCGATAGTGTTTTTTTGGTATTGGCCAACATTTTTAGGGAACCCGTGGCTCAAACTAGTGGGCAAGGAAGGAGTCGAAAAGTCAAAGATAATCAAGGAATCAATTGTCATGGTTTTTACAAGCATCATTACGGTATTGATTCTAGAGATTCTCCTGGATCTAACAGGTTGGAAAGATATCGGCTCCGCATTACTCCTAAGCCTATTAGCATGGATCGGATTTGTAGCAATGACCGCGATAAATCAAAATATCTTCAATGATAGAGGAGTAAAATTATATCTAATAGAATATGGGGCTTATCTAGTAGCTTTTTTGGTATCTGGATTACTTTTAGCAATATGGCAATAAACACACAAATTTTTTTTATTTTTTAAATTATTTTTAAACTGGTTTTTTGAAAAGGATGATCATGTAGGGATAATTAGCTTATTTAGATGAGAATGATTCCAATTTCACTTGTACTTTCTTTTCGTCACCAGATTTTTCATCCGGATTAAAATGAATTTCTTGATTGATCTTCGCTTTCTTCTTAATAATTTCCAAATATTCTGGATTTTTCTCTATTGAAATGCAGTTTCTTCCTAATTCCCGACACGCCAATAATGTTCCTCCGCTTCCCGAAAAGACGTCTCCAACCCAATCTCCTGGACTTGTGGATATTTTAATCATGTGCTTCATTAACATGATGGGAAGCTGGCATGGATGACCTTTTAAGTGGTCAGGATCATTACCGCGATTATATTTTGGCCAATACCACACGTCTTTTTCATAGGGAAATCCTTTTCGTTTAGATTTTGGATTGACGGTATAAGGATTGAAGGTGTAATTTTTTTCATCCTTTACCAAGAAAGGAATGTGATAATGACTGGTCACGAATTTTCTCTTGGTATAGACCCCCCATTCAAAAAACCAAATATTATGATTCTTTAATATGAAATCAGTGCGCCTTATGGCATTCAAAATGGCATCAATATTCGTCCATCCACTTATCACGTACATGCTGCCATTCTCTTTCAAGGCAGCATGGCATTTAGAAATCCATTGATATGAGAATTCTTCATATTCCTTATAGGTGAACTTATCATCATACAGTATAAAATTCTTAGATCCATATTCATGTGAACTTTTATCAAATTCGAGACCAAAGGGAGGATCCGCAATGATCAAATCAAAATAATTTTCATATTCGACTAACTTTTCCATAACATCTCCAATGATGATTTCAAATTCGGAAATCATGCGTTTCTCCGACATCTTCTTTCTTAATACTAGTTTTTTCTTATTTTTTTAAAATTGTAAATATCAAAAACTTGATTCCTTCATGACTATAATAATAAAAAAACCTCTAAAATGAACATGTCTAAATTCAAATCTTTTAATAGGTTTATGTTATTAAAAATGTATGCATAAATTTTTTCTTGATTAAAATAATTATAACAGGCTTTCTTTCCTTTCACGTTTCTCATGACTTTCACGATAATTCTCATGATTGATTCAATGTACTTCATGACTAATTCTTTATCGCATTTGATCGGTTTGAGATCAATGATATTGAACCATTCATCTTTTGAGAAGGTGATATCACATAAATCTGGTTGATCTTTGAAAGGTTTGTCATTGTTGAGAGATTCATATGATGATTCTATGCGCTCCAATATTTCATTTCTTGCTTTGCTATACATCCTATGATGGATAATATTTCGAAGCATAATAAGAATTTGTTGAAAAATGCGTATCACATCATAGAAATCGGCAAGCTTGGTTAAGTTGGCTACTTGTCTCCATTGGTCATAATAATCCTCGATTATTTGAATAAAGGGACGAAACACGTTAAGATTGCCATCCCAGCTGTTTTTTCTTTTCGTATAGAGCGGTTTAAATTCTTCTATGAATGCCTTTTTTATGGCTTGCAATCTCCCTCTCAATAATTCAGTTTTTACATCTTTCGTATCTGCTGCAACAAAAAGAAGATTATAATCCGGCTCTAATATATAACTCCATCGTAATCCTCCCATCTCTATAGACTCTATAGACTGTTGGAATTTAGCCAAGGAAAACTGATTGAATGCGGTAAGGAACCCAGAAACTATATCCTCATCAGTATCTACTTTCAAAAAGGATTTATAAATCAATTTTACCCCTGATTCGCTCTCAAGTATCCAGATAATCATTTCTATTATTCTTTTTTAGTCTTATGTTCCTTATGAATTGAAATATTTTTTCATTAATAACTTCTTTATTCCAAATGAAAATGATTAACATTAGATTGTTAATCATGTTTTGTGGGAGAATTAGCCGCTATCGCATGAAAATTTGAATATTATATTTTTTGAATGAAAGAGCTTTATCATCATATTATTATAACTTAAATATTATTGAAACTAATTAGCTTATTAGATTCAACCAACTTATAAGCAAAAATAAATGCAAATTGGAAGATTCACATGCAATTAGAACCTGTTGAAGTGTTACAAGTAACTTTTAGCATGATTTTTGTCATAATATCATTTATATTGGGAATATTGCTCATTTCCAAGTATTTTAAATATAAAAGATTGAATTTATTATTGGTGGGGGTCACGTGGATTGGCATTACAACGCCTTGGTTATCCGGAACAATATCATTTCCAATGATGGTTTTTTTAGGTACCTCATTAAGTGTTGAAATTCGATTCATAATAGGTATTGCAATCGTTCCCCTTGTGTTACTCATTTGGCTATTCGTGTTTACCGATTTAGTTTACACTGAGAAAAGAAAAGTAATTTTAGCCATATATGGTCTTATCGTAGCAATTTTCGAGATAATTTTCTTTATATTTCTTTTTACAGATACCGCTTTGATTGGAACATATACGGGACCTTTCAAGGTGGATTGGACACCATTCATCGAATTTTCAACATTATTTTTCATCATCACGGCATTAATCACGGGCATAAAATTCTCATTAGAGTCAATGAAATCTGAAGATCCAGAAGTCAAATTAAAGGGAAAAATACTCATGGCAGCTTTTATATCATTTGTAGCCGGTGCTTTTCTTGATTCTATAATACCAATATCTCCTGTCGTTGTAGTTTTTACGCGTTTAATATTAATATCGAGTGCAATAGAATTTTATCTTGGTTTCTTCTTACCCGAACCGCTCAAAAAGATTCTAGTAAAAGAAAAAACTAGTGAGATATAATTATCTGAAAAAATTTCTCAATTTTTTTTTATTTTATAACAAAAAAAGCAAATTGGTCATTATAATTAAATAGTTTAAAAAATATACTTAAAATTTGAGCCATTTTAGCTCAAAGGTTATCTCCATTCAGCGCCACATTGTCCACATTTGAATTTTTTACCATACATTCGAGGATAAGCAGAAATAATTTTCGTTTTATCCTCAAGCTCACGGATCAATCTAAAATTTCGATTTCCGCAAATTGGACAGACTCTCTTTCCCTCTCCTGTTTCAATCACTCCAATTTCTTCTAAATCGGGAACATCTGAATCTGAAACAGGCGTTTTTTTAGTTTCTTCAGGAGGCGTCGTCTTAATGTCTGATTTTTCTTGGATTTTTTGAACTTTTTCAGTTTTGGGTTTTGGTCTAGGTATTTCTCGGATAGTATCATCACTTTCTATCGCTGAATGTCTTTTTTCTACTAATCCTTTAACTAAACCTTGGGGTATATCAATTGGAACTTCAGGTTTTTCATTAATCAGTTTTTCTTGCTCCTCTAAAGCCTCGTGTCGCTGCTTTACTAGATCTTGAACCTTTCCTTTCGGTACCTTTATTTCATCCTTACTCGATTCAATTGCCTCGGTCTTTGAATCTTCTATTACCTCATGAGTCTTGCTGAGAATGTTTTCAATCTTTTCTTCCTTTTTTTCTGAAATGGGTATCGAAGGCGCTTCTCGTGGTAAATTATTAATATCGGCTGTTTCTGTATCAACATGTAATAGTAAAGCAGCTTTTAATAGTTGATTTTTTTCGGAGAGTTCTTTATTTTCATTTTCCAACGCAGCAACTTTCTTTTGTAAACGAGTGATATTATCCTCGACGCTAGAATGGGATTGAACCACCTCAGAATCTTGGAGTTTTTCACGGAGTTCTGCATTTTCTTTCTCTAATTCCTCAATCATATCATTAAGATCTTCGATTTCTTTATTAAAATTTGGTTCATCGGAAGCAAGTTCGGCTCTTAAGTCATCTATGGTGTTTCTATGTAATTCATTTACATTTTCTAAACTTTCTATTCTTTCCTCATATTTTTCAATCTTTTTAGTTAAGTCAGTAATTTGTTCTAATTTTGGTCGAATTTGTTCATTTGATTCCCTGAGGATCATGTTTTCTTGCTCTAGTTCAGTAATTCTCTTATGTAATTGATAATTCTTGCTTTCCAGCTCATTCTTGACTTCATGGCTTGATTTAGC
>SDNN01000171.1 GCA_004524425.1 Promethearchaeota archaeon | reverse complement strand
ATTAAATAAAAAAAATAAAAGTTTGACTATGATTTGATAAAAGCTTTTTTCACGATTGATGGCAACGTAAAACCAATATAAAATTCAAAAGCTGCGGTTAATACGATTATTCTGATGATCACTAGAGTAATTTCATTTAAAACCATGGCAGATTCAAAAAAAGCTCCAACTGCGAATGATATGAAAGCGATTAAAAGAAATTTTCCCTTGAGCCTGATTTCTTCATTTTCCGATCGCAAAGACTCTCTGGCAAATAATAACCCGGTAATCGTGAAAGCGATGATTGAAAGAAACAAGTAGATTATTATGAAATACGTCCAATCCACGTCAAACGGAGCAACTTGCGTTCCTATTAAAGAGGGATCAGTGAACAAAAAGTAGAGAAAGACTATTTCATAAAGAAAAGCCTCAACAATGATGAAAGCCATTATTGGTTTTTGCTTGCTTTTGAACATCATGTCTGTGATGGCCAATATCCACGTGACATGCACCAAGGGAATAAATGCCATGGCTAAAAAAAAGTATAGAGGTTCTCCTAATGACGCATTGAAGAATAATATGGAAATGATTGAGATTGCGTCAGGCCAGTAAGGGCTGATTACACAGATCCATGTAATCCCCACTAAAATGAATAATCTATTCCTTTGTAATCTGTATTTTGAGATTATACTTAAGCCTAATAATATGGAAATTAACACGAAAATAAGAGTTAAAATGCCTTGTAATATCTCAAAAGGGTTAAGTGGCATAAGTTTGTAGTTTAACTGATGTTATTTAAATTTTGGTTTTAAGAAAGTATTTAGAGAAAAAAAAATATATTAAATGAGGTTAGGTTTCGCCGCCTCCATAGAGAAAGAAATCAGGAATTAATTTCTCTCCTGGTGCTACCGAGTATTTACTCAAATCAGTAATTCCGTGCTCAATTAACACCTCATCATCAATAAAAAAATTACCCGTACATTCCCTACTATTTTGAGTAATAATTAGATATGCTGCTTCAGCAACAATTTCTGGTTTTCTTGAATGATTTACGGCTGCTTTGCCGCCTAATAAGTTTCTTACAGCTGCCGTGGCAATGGCCGTCCTTGGCCATAGGGCATTCACTGCGATTCCATCTTTTTTGAACTCTTCTGCCATGCCTAGCACGCACATGCTCATTCCGTATTTGGACATAGTGTATGCTAAATGGTGCTCAAACCACTTTGGATCCATGTTCAAGGGAGGTGACATGTTTAATATGTGGGCGTTTTCTGATTCTTTTAGATAAGGTATGCATAACTTAGAACATAAGAATGTTCCCCTCACATTTACGGAAAACATTAAATCAAATCGCTTCATTTTGGTTTCCAATGTAGGGGTTAAGCTAATAGCGCTGGCATCGTTTACAAGCACATCGATGCCTCCAAATTTATCAATCGCAGCATCAACCGCAGCCTTAACTTGATCTTCAAATCGAATATCACCCACTCGGGGTAATGCTTTACCTCCTGCTTGTTGAACCTCTTCTGCGGCAGTATATATTGTTCCTGGCAATTTAGGATGGGGTTCCGCGGTCTTTGCAACTATTACAATATTAGCACCATCTCTTGCTGCGCGAACAGCTATAGCTTTTCCAATACCCCTGCTAGCTCCCGTGATGAAAAGCGTTTTTCCCTTTAAATCTGGCATTTAATAACACTCCTTTTAAGAATTAATGGCTATTTCTAAATTTCATTTACAATTATGATATAATTAAAGAAGCAGTAAGAACACTATAAAAGAAATTTTGTTATATTTTATTAGCTTTTTTGATGAGATAGGTCATAAGAAGAGTTAATTATATAATAGGCAAAATCTAATATCTATAATATAAAATATAGATTAAGACAAATATAAAAGGTGGATATATTTATGAGTAAAATACTTAGAGTTAATTTAGATTCTCAAGATATTCGCATAGAAGAAGTTAAGGAAGAGGATGAAAATAAATACATAGGTGGAGCAGGTGTCGCAGCGGCCATTTTTACTAGAGAAGTTCCTGCTGACATCGACGCTTATGATGGACAAAATTTATTAATCTTTTCCGTTGGTCCATTATGTGGAACTCCCGTTCCCTTTTGTGGGAGGCATTTTTTGATGGCCAAGTCACCTTTAACTGATATTATCGGTGAATCCTCAGCAGGAGGATTTTTTGGTAAAGAATTAAAATCAGCTGGATTTGATCACGTCATTATTAAAGGAAAAAGCGAAAAACCTGTATTTTTATGGATTAGTGATGGAAAAGCGGAGCTAAAAGATGCCACTGATTTATGGGGAAAGGGGATTTATGAAACGGAAGATCAAATAAAAAAAATGCTTAGTGATGATAAGATTAAAATAGCGTCGATTGGACCTGCCGGAGAAAACTTAGTCAAATATGCTTCCATAATGAGCGAAGGAGATCATGCTGCAGGAAGAACGGGAATGGGAGCAGTGATGGGAAGTAAGAAATTAAAAGCTATAGCTGTGAGAGGAACTAATAAAATACCCGTTCATGATAAGAACGCATTATCTGAGCCTATAAAAGAAATGAGGCAGATGGCTAAAGAAACCCCTCATGCACAGGTAATGACCGAATTAGGCACCTTAGTACACATGGATAATTATGTGAGCGCTGGGGATGTGCCAATTAAGAACTTTTCACTAAGTCGCTGGAAGGGTACAAAAAGCATAGGTGCATATGCAGTAAAAGAGCGTGGTGAAATTAAGCACTATGGATGTTTCAATTGTCCGGTGGCTTGTAGGGGCAAGATTGAATATGAAGGAGACTGGGTTGCGTGGCCAGAATATGAAATGCTCGCAATGATGGGTTCTAACTTATTTATCGATGATCTTGAAGCGCTCATCAAATGGAATGGCATTTTAAATGATCACGGAATAGACTGCATATCCTTAGGAAATACATTAGGAGTTTTTCTTGAGGTATTGGAGAGAAACTTATTGGATGTAAATCCCGAGGATTTAGGATTTAAAAAGAATCCAGAGAATGAGAATGAATTTGTAATTTGGGGTGCTACAGAACCTATAGATAAATTAATTGACATGGTCGTGCATCGTGAAGGCATTGGAAATGATTTAGCCGAAGGAGTGAGTAGATTCATAAAAAACAAGGACCTTCCCGAAGATTTAAATACGACTGGCAAGAAACTTGAAGTTCCCGCGCATGAGCCACGAGCAAATAACATGACTGCTCTAGATTATGCAACTAATTCTCGCGGGGCATATCATTGTTTTGAGCCCTTGCATTTATCATTCGTGATGAATTTAAAAAAGGATATTGGGCTGGATGAAAGAATAGATGCATTTAGCGCCGGTGATGATGCAATAGAAGCTGTCAAAAAAATACAAGACGCAAGCGAGGCACTTACTGCCTGTGGTGGATGCATATTTGGTTTTCATTACACGGATAAAATAGGCCCGTGGGTAAACGCGTTAAGCGCAGTAACTGGACGCAACTATGATAATGATTCATGGATGAAGGCTGGAGAGGATATATTTAATCTCAAGAGAAAATATAACATGAAATGTGGCATCACCAAGGATGATGATACCGTAGGAGCCAGATATTTTACTCCTATTTCAAAAGGCGGCACCAAAAAGAATGTCCCTCCTCTCAAAGACATGGTTGAACAATACTACAAACTAAGAAGCTGGAATGCTAAAGGAGCTCCTCAGGACTAATGCATGTTATTTTTCCTTAGTATCCTTTTTTTTTAGATTTTAATAAAAGGGAAAAAAAAGAGTTAAAAAATTAATACAGATCCTGGATGACAAAATCTAAGTTTAAATCATTTAAGGTATCCTTTAATGGATATGCGTTCTCAGGATTCCATCCCATCTTTTCACAGTACCCTTTGTATTCTTCTAAATAGTCAATACCAACTATTCTTTCCGGTAACTCGTTATCAATTACATCTATTCCTTCCCTGAGGGAAAATGCTTGCCTGAGAGTTTGGATTCTCAATCCTGTTTTAATTAGTTCATCCATGGTAACATCCCATCCTACAATGGCTTTAAATAATTCAATTAAAGGATATTTTTGAAAGAATTCGATAAATTCACATAATCCAACACTTGCTATGACTTGGCCAGTAGTCACTGCTAGTTTTTTTGCTTCATATCGGTCTTCTCCAGGTCTTTTGAAACGTTTTGGTAAGGTTAATCCTTCAAATAATCCATTTGGTTTCATCATCGGTCCGCCTGCCACCATATCTAACGAGGGAACGGTATGTCGTCCCGGAGTGGGATCAAATGCAAAACTTGCTCCTAAACTTTTATAATACTTTGGAGAATGCATCCCTGGTTCTTGACCCAGTGAATGAATTGCATATTGTTCACTTCCCTTTCCAATTTTCCTAGAGGCAATTTTTACTCCATCAGCTAAAATGTCTCCAAGACCTTCTCTATTAATGATTTTTTTCACCAAATCAATAATTGCCGATGAGTTTCCCCAGGTTAATTCCAAGCCATCGGTATCATCTTTAGTAAGGATTCCATTCTCATAACATTCAATGGCAAAAGCCACGGCCGTTCCCGCTGAGATAGTATCTAGACCTGCTCGATTGCACAAGTCATTTATGATGAATATCGACATGAGATCATCATTGAGACACAAATGTCCGAAACTTGCACAAGTTTCATATTCAGGGCGATGAGTTTCTTCGAGATTTAATTCGGGAACCTTCATAATTGCTCCACAACGTACAGGACATGAAAAACACCCATAAGCTCTTTCTTTATATTTTGTGATCTCCTCCCCTGAAATATTATTCATTTTTTCAACAGGAAAATCTTCCTTCGTGCCACCCCAATTCTTAATTGGAGTATCACCTATTTGAGCACTTATGACATTGCCGAATGTTGTTCCCAAGGTCTTCCAAGCCACTATTGCTCCCGACGTGGCTGAATTGATTCCCTCATTATACTCCTTTGTAAGCTGCAGTAGCATATCTTTATTTGCTAAATTAATTTTTTGATTTCCTTTGAGTACGAGAGCTTTTAACTTTTTGGAACCCATCAAGGCACCAAATCCTGACCTTCCGGCAATTCTAGCCTTGTCATTAACAATTCCAGAGATTAAGGAGAGTTTTTCTCCTGATTGACCAATGCTCATGACTTGCACTTTACCATGCTTTTCTGCTAATTTATCTTCCGTCTGAACAACATCTAATCCCCATAATTCAGAAGCATCTAAAATTTGCGTTTCACCATCAATAATCGCAACATATTTCGGCTTATCTGCTTTTCCTTTCACGATGATGGCATCATATCCACATTTTTTAATCTCAGGTCCAAAATATCCTCCGCAGTTAGAATCTCCCCAAGTACCAGTCAAAGGTGATTTTCCTGCAACCATGAAACGACCAGTCAAAGGTGCGACCGTACCAGTGAATAATCCTGGAAAAAATCCTAATAATGCTTCAGGACCAAGCGGATCTGCTTTAGGTGGCATGTTCTCATAAATCAATTTGCTTGCTAATCCATAACCACCTAAATATTGCCTATACCTCTCTTCTGGCAGTTCTTCTTCTTTTATTGATTCTTCAGAAAGATCAATCCATAATATTTTACCCATAAATCCATTTGACATATAAATATCCCCATAAGACTATTTTTATAAATAGTAAGATAATAAACTATGTGAGTACTAAAATGGAAGATTAATAAACATTTGGCTTATGAATTACTCAATTTAGTAAAAAAGCATCTTCTTCATGTGATGAACATGTAAAGTTATATAAAGACTGACTTATTTGGTAAAAAACCAATATTTATATAATTTTAAAGAACAATTTTATATTATTACTTGTACGAATTTAAGAAATTTTAAAGTATAAAAGATGGTTCGCTTTATACTTTAGCTTGAATTCCTACAAAATTAGTTTATTATCTAAAAGATTGAGGATTGAAAAATGAATGAAGCAGAAATAGATGAAAAAATTGAGAACTTTAAGGAATCATTAAACTTACTGGGAATGGTATTTGACACTCGTAGAAAGATGCGGCGGGAAATAAAGAATGATAAGACGGGTTTTGTATTTAATGCCAAATATCAATTTAAAACCCGTGATGGTGCCGTTAAGGTTTATCTGATTTTCGAGGATGGTAAAATGACCGTACATGAGGGGGAAATTGATGATCCAAACGTTACCATTTATTACAAAGATAAAGCTACCTTGGCCAATTTGTACGACAAAAGTGCTGAAGAATCACT
>SDNN01000021.1 GCA_004524425.1 Promethearchaeota archaeon | reverse complement strand
GATAATGAGGCAAATGAAAACGAAGAAAGTGGAATTCACTTATTTTTAAGTGATCTTAATGAAATAAAAAACAACGAAGCAAATGATAATTATTATGGAATTTATTTACATATTAGCGACGAGAATATCGTAAAAAATAATGTATTCAGGGGAAACATACAAGGAATCTATGAAGATGGATGTGAAGGTAACATTATCGAAAATAACATCGTTGAAGATGAGTTTAACCTTATATTAATCATTACTATCATCATCATAGTCGGAATTCTTGGAGTATCAATACCTCTACTCGTTATTTTCCTGGTCAAGTACAAGAATAGGCGAAAAGAAAGAATTCTTGAACGCATGAGAAGAGAAGCTTTAGAAGAGGCAGAACAAGAAGAAGATGTTAATGAACAAAAAGAGTTAAAAGAAAAATAATTGAAAATCTTTTTTTCCTTTCATATTTATTCAACAATTTTTAAAACCGCAAATCCTAAAATATTCGTATAAAATTTTGCTAAATTTCTTTTTCTCATGTCAGATTTTAAATCCTCATGTTGAAAGGAGAGATCGTCTAATTTCTTTTTAATTGCATCAATATCCTTTTTCAGGTGTTCTATTTCTTCGTCAAATTCAAGTGTTAAAGATTCAAATCTTTCCAGTTTTTCTCTCTTTTTTGACTCATCTTCGATTCTTAATATTTTCTGTTTTCGTTGGTCAGAAGGCTTTTGATTCACTTTTTTTTCTAATTTTTTGCTCAATGATTCTAGTTTTAGGCTCAACATTTTCTTGTTATATGAATACAATTTATTTTTCTTCTCGCGCTCATCATGGTAGATTTTAGAGTTTAAGATCTTGATTTCTTGTTTCCATTGAGACGTTTTTTGTTTTACCATGGATTTAGCTTTTACTCTCAAATCATCTATAAAATGCTTGTCTATATCCATTGATTGTGGAAAATTACCATCGAATTGGAAAAGATCATCATAGTTTTCAACATTTAAGATATAATCTGCTAAATTCTTTACTTCATTTCCACTTTTATCAATGATAACCGCTGAAACTTGAGTTTCCACGATATAACCTTGAAATTTAACGGAAAAGACAAACAAGTAAAATTCATTAGCATTACCAAGATTGACCTGAGGGAAACTATTAATTTGACTTTTCTTTACGTTTAAAATTGTAGAGATACCATTAAAATTCGAGGTTCTACAGAAATCTAAAATAGCATTTATTAAGGGATGCCCTAAGGCAAAAAAATCTATTTCTTCCTTTTCTCTGGCTAATTCGATATCGAAAGTTCCAGTGTACTCACTTGAAATTCGATAATCTAATTGCTTTTTAAAATCATCATGTAATTCAATTCTTACTTGAGAATTTTCTCTAATACTTTTATGCTTTTTTACATCTGCAATAGACTCTAATAAACCAAATTCATGGTTTTCTAAATTGAAAAAATATTTGACAAAAAGAAACAATTCATCGTGAGTAAGTTTTACTTCATGGCATGAAGCTAAAGAGGATATGAGACTGTCGATTTGGAAAGATTTTTTGTCAATCATCATATCATCTAGCTGCATTTCAATTTCTTTAGCTTTCTTTATTTGTTCATCTAAATTCCTATAAAATTCATTTAATTTCTTTCTCTTTTGACCATCATTTTCAGAAAATATGATTGCTTTTATATCCTTCTCAATTTTTCCAATAATAGGCTCTAATAATCCAATTGATTCTTCAAATAAATTGATTCTCTTGTTTAACGCAAATACTATATCTGTTTCAATAGTATTTTCAATAAAAAAGTTATATATGTAAATTTCCCGAGATTCTTGTCCAATCCTGTCTAAGCGTCCAATCCTCTGTTCTAATTTCATTGGATTCCACGGTAGGTCATAATTCACTAATACCCTACAAAATTGAAAGTTTCTTCCCTCTCCTCCGACTTCAGTCGAGAGTAAAACCGAAAAGTTTGAACTCGATCTAAATTTTTCTACCGCATCATCTTTTTGATCTTTGTCCATCCCCCCAAAGAATAACTGAATGTTAATATCTTCTATATTTTCCGACAGATATTCTTTTAGAAATAGTAAGGTATCAACAAATTGAGTGAATAATAAAATCTTTTCCTGGGAATTTTGATTTTTTATCTTGTGAATGAGCTCCAGCAATCTATCTGCCTTGGTATCATAAGGCATATCCTTCAGTTTTTGGTGGTATTCTCTTAAAATTTTCTCTTGATTCTGAAGATCAATATTCATGCCGTCCTCTTCATCAAGATCGCCATTTAGAGATTCATAATCGTATTCTAGTTCAAGTGATTCATTCTCTTCCTCCATTAAAGATTTGAGATTCTCAATATGTTCTAATCTCCTTTCGATACTCCTTGATATTGCATATTTTGAGCTGGTAAGCATTTTTTGGAGGGTTGTCATCACGAACCCAATTCCTAAATTTTCTTTACTCATTGAAGAATTATATATTTTAGCCAAATATAAGCGAATTTCATTATATAACTCAATTTCTTCCTTTTTAGGAAGAACCATGATTGTATTCACTATTCGTTTATTGATATATTCTTCCGGAAACACGTTCTTTTTTCTATTTCTTATCAGATATTTTGATAAAGTATGGTTTTTTTCTAACTTTTCAAGGATGGTACCTCTAAAATTCTTATCTTGCAGTTTTTTTAAGACATCACCTTGTTCCTCAGATTTTTTGACGTATCCGAGCCTCTTCAACAATTTGATGTTATTTTTTAATTCAAATTTGTTTAAATTTTCAATTTGATTCAAGTTTGTTGCCAGTAAATTAATAAATGGCATGTTTTTCCTAAAATGTTCAAAATCAGAATAATTTTCAAAGGCTTCGGGATGGATGAGTTCTATGAGTGAAAAAATTTCAAAAGAATGGAGTTGTAATGGAGTTGCGGTTAGCAATAATAAGCTTTCACAATTCTTACTTATGTTTCGTGCTAGAGAATAATTTCGAGTTTCTCTATAATTACCTGTCTCAGCATTGATCAAATATCGTCTAAGATGATGAGCCTCGTCAAAAATTACAATATCCCAGGCTATTTGAGACAAAAGTTCGGCGTATTTGGGATTTCGTGCAAACTGCAAAGATGTTATGATTAAGTTATCATAATAAAATGGATTATGAAGCAAATCTGGGCTTTTTTTGTTGATTTCTTTTATTTTATTTCCATCATAAATTTTGAAATCAATATTAAACTTATTATTCATTTCAAACTGCCACTGCTTAATTAATGAGGCTGGAACTACTATTAAAACTCTCTCCACCAGATTACGAGCCATCATTTCTTTAACATAAATCCCTGCTTCAATAGTTTTACCGAGTCCAACTTCATCGGCTAAAATTATTCGTGGAAAAAATTCCTCAGATAATCGATAAGCAATATTAATCTGATGGGGCATGAAGGACAATCTTGAGTTAGTGATGCATTTTATTTGATACGATGTATAATAGGAATGGAATAAATTAGCCCAATATTTTAATAGAAAATGTTGAGGAGCATCAACTTTTTGCGTTAGAATCCGATTTTTAATTGGAATTTGATAGGTGGAAAAAATTTCTTCTTCACTAACTTGCTCTAATTTTCCATTGAAAAACAAGATTTCATAGGAGATATGACCATTTTCAATTAAAAATTCTTGAGAATTTACAACCCCTATGCCTCTTTTCGTTACAATCTTTTCATTTACTTTAAATACCTTGTGAAGTAGGTCAATGGGGTGAATGATTTTAGCAATATTATTTTCAAATAATACCTTAAACTTTATAATGTAAAAAGTGTCCTCTGCATCTAATGTCCTTGAAGCGGGAACTTCTATTCTTTTGATTATCCGTCCAATCCCTAATTTAGGATTCAATCTATAGATTACTAAATTGCCTTCATCAAATCTCTGACCCTGACAGTATATGTTAAAGCATTTTGAATATTCAGTAGCCAGCGAATTTCCACAGAATGGGCAAGTATAGGTATTTTGTTTAATTTTGAAAACCAATAGAGAGAATAATTTGATATACCAAATATACGAGAAAGTATAACTTTTATTCTTAAAATTTAAAAATAGGATATAAATAAAAAAAGAAAAGAGTTAATTCTAAATTTTCAATGCTTTTAATTTATGAACATTTTCTTCCAATTCTTCTGGAGTAATTCGGTAGAACTTCCAAAACAAAAAGATTCCCGTAAATAGAATGATGAATGGAACTATAGATACTTGAACTCTCAATCCAAATAATTCACTTGGAGCAGTAGATCCAGATTGATAGCCAAAAATCAGTTGAATTATAAGAAAAACGATAGCACGATTAGCAAGACTAACACGGGAAAAAAACATCCATGTCCCATTATATAAGCCTTCTCTTCGTTTACCTGTTTCTATGGTGGCATTATCAACAACGGAAGAAAAGAGAGGCATGGTCATCGAAATAATCGCAGCATCAAAAAAACCAGCTATCAAGAAAATGATTATTACGAAAATTAGACCCGTGGAACCACCAGGGATAAAGAGAAAAGGGATCCCCATGCTACCCAAGACACAAGCTCCAACTAAGGTCGTTCTCTTTATGCCCAACCTCGAGGAGAGCTTGTACCACAGCGGTGCTCCTATAATAACAGCGACTATGTAAAATAAAACGACTAATTCACCAATTTTCGGCATGAGTAAAATATCTTGCACGAAAAATGGTATGGAAGCCATAATTAGCCCCATAGTGGTTGTATAAGCCACATAAAAAGCAACATAGCCCATAAAATGTTTATCCCTTAGAGCTTGTTTTAAGCCCTTGAAAAATGATTCTATCTCCACTCGATCAGCACGAATACGTCGTTCACGCATTTCTTCCGTTTCACGGACTCCAGGAATCATCAATACCATGAAAGCGAAACTCACTAAGGCGATTATGATGGCTTGAATCCTATATCCTGTTTCTGCACCTACAAATTGGACTGTTAGCACTGGTATGAGGACTCCTAGCATGATACCAATAGTCTCGAGGATGGTTGTAACTGTTCCTCCTATTTTTCTGTCTTGAGGATGCCTGAACTTATCGGGAAAAAGACCAACGCGATTAATGTCATAAAGAGAGAAAACAGTATCATTAATGCATAAAAATATTAAAAACCATAAGAACACGCCAAATTGTCCTATCTGCTCCACTGAAGGCGGAATATAAATGAAGATGACAACAAAACACCAGGGGATAGAACCTAAAACGATGAAAGGGAATCTTTTACCAAAACGTTCCGTAAATCTTTTTGATTTATCACAGAGATATCCTAAAAGAGGATCATTAAACATATTATACACCATGTAAAGAACCATTCCAATAACATAGAAATAAATATCCAACCCTACTTCACTAAGATAAAAGAAAGTCAATTGCTGAGAGTACATTTGAGACATCATCAAGTTCACCAAATTTCCAAGCTGGAAAGAAACGATGATTTTTTTAGGATATCTTTTTACATCAGAATGAACGTCAGTTTCCACTTTTTTGTCACTTTATTTTAGTAATTAAATGTTATAGATTTAGATTTTTACAAATAAATAGTTTTAGGATTAAGAAGATTATAAAATATTATCTAAAGTAAGATAAAAGGATTAAATTTTTATAGCTAAAAGTAAGAATTTAAAAATATGTCAGATATAGGAATTGAACCTTCATACGTTGGAAACAATAAAAATCTAGTTTTTGAAATTCCTCAAGAATTGTTTTCGATGAGCACGGGACCAATTGAAGTATTAGATCGTGAAACAGCCAGAGAGTTTAGCAAGTATATCAGAGGTACTTTTAAAGGATTTCAGCGATCTCGAAAGTCTAAATATGGAAATGAGAATAACACAAAAACGAAAACTACTCCAGAATTTTGGGAGCAGTTTGAAAAAAAAGCAAAAGATCTCAATGTCAATTTCATTGGCTACGTTCCGGTTTTAGAGAATTACATTTTTAAGGACCTGAAGGTGTATGGTAAGAATTGTGTCGTTCTTGGAATGGAGATGAAATGGGATGGCATAAAAACGGCGCCTAGTGCTGAATGCGAAATAGAAGTTTTTAGAGTGTATAAAGTCTTAGGGGATATCACGATTGAATTAGCTGAATTTCTAAAGGATAAAAGATATAAAAGTGAAGCTCATCACCCATTTGGAGGTAAGCTTTTGTTTGGTCCGCATGTTGTGGCAGCAGGTTTAGGAATTATGGGTAGAAATGGTCTCATTGTCACACCAGAATTTGGACCTCGTCAGAGATGGAGTATAATCACCACCGATGCAAAAATTCCTCAAAGTTCAAAAAGGAATCTTGATGAATTAAAGGAATACTGTAAGAGTTGCGGAATTTGCGTCAAGCAATGTAGAGGAGGGGCGGTATATGAAGAACCTATCCATAAAGACTCAGGGATTATCACTCATATCGATCGATCAAAATGCATACAAAGCATTTTAAAAAATAATTATTGCTCATATTGCTTAAGAATTTGCCCGCTAGGGCATCCAAAATAGTGAATCAAATTAAAACAATCAACCATTAAACCAAAACAAATAGATTAAAAACATAACAATTTTTTTATCACCTAAGAAGCATGTTTTTGATTAAGATAAATTTGATTTTTTTAGGAATAGTCTGACATGTCAAAGGTTTTGAGAAGTAGCGTTTTAGTAATAGGCGGAGGAATAGCAGGAATTCAGACCTCATTAGATCTCACAGAGTTAGGGTTTAAAGTGTATTTGGTTGAGAAAAAACCAACCATTGGGGGCACAATGGCTCAATTAGATAAGACTTTTCCCACTCTAGATTGTAGTTTATGCATTCTGGCGCCAAAGATGGTCGAGGTATATAGAAATCCGAACATCGAACTTCTGACTTATTCGCACGTGAAGAACATAAAGGGAGCAGCTGGAGATTATACGGTAAAGATTAATAGAAAACCGCGATATGTGAAGGAAGATGCTTGTAAAGGGTGTGGAGATTGCGCAAGTATTTGTCCCGTAAAAGGAATACCTAGTGAATTTGATGCAAGGTTAACCACCCATGGAGCTGCTCACATATCATTTCCATCTTCCGTGCCCCCCGTTTATCTCATTGATGAGAATAAATGTTTATATCTTAACTATGGAATATGTGGTTTGTGTGCTAAATTTTGTAGTGCGAAGGCTATCGATTTTACTCAAAAGCCTCAAGAAATCGAGATAAATGTGGGAGCCATTGTTATTGCAACTGGGTATGAACAAGAATATCCCGAGTTTTACAAAAATTTAGAGGGGAATAATCCAAATGTTCTCTCAAGCATGCAGTTTGAGCGCCTTTTATCTGCCAACGGGCCTACAGGAGGCGAGTTGATACGCCTTGATGATAAAACTCATCCCCATGAAATAGCTTTTTTACAATGTGTTGGTTCGAGAGATTTTCACCATCCAGAATGCAAAAAATATTGCTCTTCAATCTGCTGCATGTCTTCGGCTAAGCAAGCCATTATTGCTAAAGAACATGCGCCCGGAACGGAATGCTATATATTTAATACTGAAATCAGGGCAAAAGGTAAAAACTTCTATGAATTCATCGTTAAAAGCAAAGAAGAATATGGTGTTCAATATGTCAATGGGCGCGTATCCTTTGTCAAAGAAAATCCCGACAATGGGAAATTAATTCTGTATTATGAAGACATAGATAAAGGAAAGGTGGAAACCAAAGAAGTTGACATGGCGGTTCTCGCTAGCGCGCTTTTTCCCAATGACGCCTATTATAAATTTTTAGAATGTCTTCACGTGGGACATAATGAACTTGGATATATTAATGATCAGGGAGTTGCGGATTGTGAAGATGGTTACGTCTTTTTTACTGGATATTCAAGAAAACCAAAAGACATCCCAACCGCCGTTGCAGAAGGGTCAGCATGCGCTGCAAGAATCAGTGAAAAATTATATCCGGTCAGATTCCAAAATATTAAAGAACTTGAATATCCCCCTGAACTCGATATAGAGCAATATGAAGAGCCTAGAGTAGGTATTTTGGTATGTCAATGTGGCATTAACATTGCAGGAGTAGTGGATACTCAAAAAGTAGTCGAATACGTATCAGAATTACCTTATGTCGTTCATGCTGAAGAAAACATGTATTCATGCAGTTCTGATTCACAAGAACAAATTAAAGAAATGATTAAAGAATATAATTTAAATCGATTCATCGTGGCATCTTGTACTCCCAGAACTCATGAACCATTGTTTCAAAATACACTCCGTGAAGCAGGTTTAAATCCTTTTGTTTTTGAGTTAGTAAATATTCGGGACCAAAATTCCTGGGTTCATCAACAAGAGCCTGAAAAAGCGACTGAAAAGGCATGTGATTTGATCAGGATGTATTTAGCTAAAGTCGTTAATTTGAAACCTCTTGAGATAATCAAAGTCAAGGTTAAACAAGCGTGTTTGATTATCGGAGGAGGGATAGCAGGAATTACAGCTGCCTATAATTTATGTGAACAAGGGTTTGAGGTATTCCTCGTCGATAAAAAATCTAATCTTGGAGGAAATGCTTTAGACTTTATTGAATTATATAATATCAACATTCATAGAAAAGATCTTTTACAAAAAATCAATGATTTGAAGAACTGTTCTGATGTGCACTTTCTCTTGAGTTCTGAGATAACAGATATTCGAGGGTTTGTCGGGAATTATAAAATTATTACTCAAAACATTAATGATACGTCTCAAAAAGAAGAATTTGAAGTGGGAACCATTATTGTTGCCACGGGCACAAGTCAAATTAAAACAGATAGATGGAAAGGATTAAATGAGAAATATCCAAACAGGATTATTCTTCAGCATGAGTTAGAATCTAAAGATGATACCGAGATTCCCGGATTTAATGATGCAACGATTGTTCTCTGTGTGGACCAAAGAGCTAACGAGAATAATGTCGGGGATAATATTAAAACCTATTGTTCTAACATTTGTTGTGTTGTTGCTCTAAAAAATATCGAGAAGTTATTATCTATTAACCCTGATGCTCATATTCACGTTTTGTATCGAGAATTGCAATTTTCTGATTTAAATGCAGAATCTTTATGGCGAGAATTACGCGAAAAAGTTTCATTTGAAAGATATCGATCAATTGATGATATTTTAATTACTGAAAATCAAAAACACTTTCACGTGAAATACAAGAATATTGGTGCTGAATGCGAAGTTGAATATAACACCGACTTATTAGTGTTAGCAACTCCAGAGGTACCTGCGAGAGGAACAAGTGAGCTAGCTAAAATGTTAAAAGTTCCCACAACTAAGGATGGGTTCTTTTTAGAGGCTCATGTTAAGCTTAGACCTATAGATTTTGCTACTGAAGGGATTTTTTTATGTGGTGGAGCCCATTGGCCAAAATGGATTGATGAAAGTATAATTCAAGCTTATGGTGCGGCAGGTAGGGCGGCCATGCTAATGGCAAAAGGAGAAGTTGAGACTGAAGGAATTATTTCAGAGGTAAATGCTGAAAAATGCGTCGGATGTGGAAGATGCGCTGAAGTTTGTCCATATAATGCCATAGAAATGCTTGAATTCGATAAAAAGATGGGAATTTATACCATTAATGAAAAGAAAGCGCGTGTTATTAAAGCTGTATGTAAAGGTTGTGGTGCCTGCGTGGCTGAATGTCCTGTTGGGGCCATGGATCAATCCCATTTCAAAAAGTTTCAAATACAACAGCAAATAGATTTATTGTTGGGTATTGATAAAGCAGCATGCGTAAAAGATTTATAAGGCGAGTTTAATTAATGACAGAAGCAAGAAAAACGGAAGAAAAGGAAAAATTTGAGCCTGAGATCGTTGTCTTCTGCTGCAATTGGTGCTCTTATGCGGGAGCAGATTTAGCTGGAGTCTCACGATTCCAATATCCTCCTAGTATTCGAATAATAAGAGTAATGTGCTCGGGAAGAGTAGAACCTGCCTTTATATTAAGGGCCTTTGAGGATGGAATAGATGGAGTACTTGTGACTGGTTGTCATATTGGAGACTGCCATTATATAAGCGGTAATGAATTAGCTCAAAAACGGATGCAACATCTTCAAAATTTATTAAAAAAATTGGGAATCGAGCCAGAAAGATTCCGTTTACATTGGATTTCTGCAAGCGAAGGAAAACAATTTGCTGAATTAATTACTGAATTTACAGAAAAGATCAAGGAATTAGGTGAATCACCTATTCCAAAGAAATTAGGTTCGATAAAAAAATAAATCTTTATATAAGAAAGTATTTAGAGAAGGAAAATGACTCAATCAGGATTTAACTCAGAATTGGAAGGGGAAATAAGGACATTTAAGGATTTAGAAAAGGAAGTGATAAATGCTGGTGAGTGCTGCTCTTGTGGTGCCTGTATTGCTTATTGTGAGAGCCAGAGTTTTGATGTCATTGAATTGGATGAATATACACCTAGATTTAAATCAGATAAAAATGCAGAAAATTGTACTGAATGCGGATTGTGTTATTTTATCTGCCCACAGACACATACCATTTTACCCCAACTAGAAGAAAAGCATCAGATTGAAGATGAGCTCGGTCACATCATTGATCTGTTTGCTGCTAAATCTCAAGATGATAAAATGGCGGAATTTGGTCAAGATGGGGGGGTAATAACATCAATTTTGGCATATCTTTTTGATCATAATAAAATCGATGCCGCAATAGTATCTGAATTTGATGAACACATGAAACCCATTCCCAAATTAATATTTGATAAAAAAGAACTTGTTAAATCAGCTGGAACGCGATATTCTATTTCCCCTAACATTTTACCATTAAAAGATTTATATAATATTCCCGAAGAAATTATTGAGCAAAAAGGAATATATGATATTGAACAATTAAGATTAGCATTTGTTGGAACACCCTGTCAATGCAGAGCAATTAATAAAATGAAATTTTTGAATGTCAAACCCGCTCATGTAATTAAATACGTTATAGGGCTCTTTTGTTTCGAAAATTTTAATTATGAGAATCTCATGGAAGTGTTGAAGAAAGAAACTAACGTTGATCCCTCTAATATTAAAAAAACGACAATAAAGAAGAACTTTTTCCTGACGTCTAAAGATGATAAACAATTTGAAATAGATATTAAAGTCTTTGATAAATGCGTGAGAGATCATTGTCATAAATGTGATGAATTTACAGCAAAGTTCACAGACATTAGTGTTGGGGCTTCTGGAGCTCCAGATGGATATTCCATGGTAATCACAAGAACAGATAAAGGACATGAACTGGCAAAATCTCTTTTGTCGAGAGGATATATTACAGAATACGTTTTGCCTGCTGAAAAAAGCAAGGAATGGAAGCAAAAAAAGAAAGATCTTTATCGCAAAATGATTTCCTATAAGGTTAAATTAGAATGATTCCATTTTTAATGTCAAGCTCTAAAGTATGATATAAAACCGATAATAGTATCAATGATCAATAGATTTTATGAAAAAAATTCGATTCTTTCTATAATATCATCCTGAATTTCTTTTCCTAATCTGGTAAAATATGCTGCATACCCCGAAACTCTTACTATCAAGTCTTCATGATTTTCTGGATGAGTTTGAGCGTCTTTTAGCAGCTCAGTACCCATCGTATTGAATTGAACGTGCATCCCGCCCCTATCAAAGTAGGAATCAATCAAGTGTTCTAAAACACCAATTTTTTCTTCAGAATTAACTAAATAATGAGGAAATCTCATGTTCAATGAATTACCGTAGCCAATTTTCGAATGATCAAGTTTCGCCAGCGAATTCAACGTTGCTGTGGGTCCTTTTTTTTCAGCACCATTACATGGTGATATGCTATTTGAAAGGGGCTCTCCAGCTTTTCTTCCATTTGGAGTGGCAGGTTCCAACGCTCCTTCATATACGTTAAGTCCATATGAAATAAAACTTGCTTTAAAATGACCTCCACGAGCAAGTTGTTTATTAGAAACCATATCACAGAATTTGCTTACTAATTCCACGGCAATGGAATCCACATGATCATCATCATTTCCAAATTTCGGACCATTTTTTAAAATCTCTCTCATCATTTCGTTATCCTTGAAATTATTCCTTAAAGCTGATATCAATTCGCCCATCGCAATCTTCTTATCTTCATACACAAATTTCTTTATCGCTGCCAATGAATCAACTATGGTTCCCAATCCTCCTGCACCAATCGCTTGAAACTTGTATTGAGCACCTCCATCAGTCATGTCTTTCGCATTCTCGATACATCCATCAATAGTGCATGAGATTAAAGGATTGTGAAAAGAATGAGCCCAAATATCATCTCTAAGGTTAGTAGCATCTGCGACAGTCTTTACTATGTATCCTAGTTGCGTGTAGTAAGCGTTCATGAACTCCTCAAAATTTTTAAACTTTTCCGGATTTCCCGTGTCCATAGTGTCTTGTGCTCCAAAGAAGGTGGTCTTTCCCTGATTAAAGACTAAATCAAGAATGGAAGGAAAATAGAGCTTTGACCCTCCCGTGGCACCAAAAGTATCGCCATTACCACTTGGTTCGACACAACCCACTATACAATAATCTCTTGCCGCCTCGAGTGAGTAACCGTCACGAATCATGGCTTGTATAATTATCTCGTCATTGAATAATGCGGGACTATTAGTGTATTTATGTAGTTCTAAGGCCTTTTTAATGAATTCTTTGGGGCTTTTCCGTGATAATCGAAAAGAAATGGAGGTTGCCAATTTCGTGTTTTTAACGGCCTCCATGAATAAGTAAGAAAGTTCATTGGTTGCATCTTCTCCATTCCTGTCCAGCCCACCAATGGTAATGTTCTCGATGTCGGTACCTAAATGGTTTAAGCGTAAGCCTATGATATTGGGCCAAATTACCACGTTATTATTTATTTTTATGATGAATTCCTCTATTAGCCGTAGGACTTCATCATTAGTTATGCGGTTTTCTTTAATGTCTCTCTTATAATATGGGTATAGCAACTGATCAACACGCCCCGGAGTAATGCCGCTGCCTGCTCCATAACTGATGATTGCTGCGTTTTGAGTGAACCATAACGATTGTAAAGCCTCATAAAATGTTTCTGGAGGATTCCATGGGACTTTTTTACTCAATTCCTCGATTCTTAATAGTGCTTTTTTTCTTTCTTCATCTTTTTCTTTATCTGCCATGCTTGCTGCTAATTCTGAAAATCTAGTGCTGAAATCTCTCATTGCATTACATACAATACTTACGGCTTCAAGAAATTTTTCTTGTGATTTATTTAACGTGGTCTTAGATCTCATCTGGGCTTTCTTTTTTAGGCCTTTAAAGCCATACTTCAACACGTTTTTATGACCGACCACGATGTGAGCTTGAGTATCAATGCATCGTCCTCTTCCCTTTACGTTGTCTGCGGTGCCTCCCTTTATGGCTTTAAGCATTTTAGGTAAACGTAAAATTAACTTGAGTTTTTCTTTAGTTTTCGCGTCTTCCTCGATAAATAGTTTCATCAACGTGGACAGTCCAAATGCTCGTGATTTCGTCTTAAGACCTTTCAAGCTGAGGTCAAGTTTACTATATAACCCAGCCTCTTCGAATTTTTTAACTTTAATATCTCTAACTGTTTTACCTTTCCAATAGGGGATAATATACTTTAAAAGCTGTTTCTCGTGTTCAGGTGAAATATGATAGCCAAATTTTTTAAGGTCCGGAAGAACTGCTTTCAAAACAAAAGTCAGATCACCTCTTTCGGGAGCTATTGGAGGAGCAATATAGCGTGAAGATCTATTTCCAACTAATAATTCTTCAGGATAAATTTTTATGGTCATTTTGTTCAAAGTTCGCCTAAGCGCCTTAGCAGAGCGAATGGAAGGATATTCTCCCTCTGATTCTTTATAGCTGTCGGTATAAAGCTTTGCACGTTCCATGCATAGCCAATGGTCAGCAGATAATAATCGATCCTTTTGTATTTGATTTTTAGGATGTAATCCCGCTGAATTAAAGGCAATAATCATGTTGTTCTCTCTTACTTGAGGTTGCATTTTAGCTTATAATGTAATCAATTACAATTTCAATATTATTATTGTTCATGGAATTTAATAATTTTAATTAAATATCTTAAAGTTTATTGCTATAATTATTTCTTAGTTAATTTTCAATTTATTAAATCTGCTAAAGAGTTTTGATCAAACTCATGCATTTTTATTTAATCCTAACAAAATAATTATTAACATTAAATATGATATCAAAAATAGACCAAAATTATTGGAAACCCATTATAGAGAATAGTTTCAAAATGTATATTAAAACATAACGTTATAAGAGTTAACAAGTAAAGATAAAAAGTATTTTTCTCTATAATAAATTGTAATTTAAAAAATATTTTAAAAAAAACAAAACTAAGTGTACAACATGAGTAAGTCAAAAGAGATAACAATTCCAGATAAAATAAAAGGATATTCACAAACACGATTAGATGTTGATTTAACTGATGGAAAAATTGAAAGTTCAGCGCTTTCTAAGGAATTCTGTAGAGACTGGATCGGAGGTTACGGATTTGGTGCTAAAGTATTATGGGACGAGTTAAAACCAGGCGTAGAGCCCTTAAGTCCTGATAACATTTTTGTGTATGCGCATGGCCCTTTTCCCACTACAATTTTACCTACTAGTTCGAAATATGGTGTATTTGCAAAGTCTCCTTTAACAGGGTTCTTCGGGATGGCCATATCTTCGGGGAGTGTCGGGGCTCAAGCACGAAGAGCTGGCATTAACATGATCGTGTTCAAGGGAAGAGCACCCGAATTATCTTACATGGTCGTCGATGATGATGATTATTATTTAGAACCATGTGAAAAGTTATTAAAAGGTAAAGGAGCTTGGGATACCGAAGAGATCCTCAGAGAAGAATTCCAAGATCATCGTTTAGCAGTAATGTCAATAGGACCAGCCGGCGAAAGAATGTCTAAATTAGCATGTATTACAAATGATCGCAATAGACAAGCGGGTAGAACGGGCATGGGCGCAGTGATGGGTTCTAAGAATCTAAAAGCCATTTGCTTTAGAGGTACTAGAGGCATACAGGTGGCAAAACCAGTTGAATTTTATAAAATGGCTAAGAAATTAATCAAGGTCGCAAATGGCCCCGCAACAGCAAAGTATCGAGATCTCGGAACTCCTGCAGGGATTACAAGCTACAATAAATTAGGAATGTTTCCAACCTTTAATCATCGAGAAGGCACATGGGAAAAGATCGATGATGGTGCGTTCACAGGTGATACGTTAAATGAAGATTGGGTGGTAAAAAAGGTTGCCTGCTCTCAATGTTCGATTGCCTGTGATCATGTTGCCAGAGTACCAAAAACCCATCCAAATTGGCCTAATCTTTTTGCGAGTGTTGATGTAGAAATGTGCTACTCGTTTGGTTCGGCTTGTGGAAACGCAGATTGGCCAACAGTTTTTAAATGCATCGAATTATGCGATAATTTAGGAATAGATGCGATTTCTGGAGGAGTCACTGCAGCAATGGCCTGTGAATTATATGATTTAGGTATAATTACTAAGAAAGATTTAGGTTATGAATTACCATTTGGCTCCACTGTCAATCTAGCAAGATTTACAGAAGAGATGGCTTTAGGAGAAGGGTTCGCAGGAGAGGTTTTTGGTGACGGAACTAGGGCAGCAGGTGAAAGACTGGAAGAAATGGGAAGAAAAAATGCTAGCTTCTATGGAATGCATATTAAAGGTTTAGAATTACCCGCTTTTGATCTTCATGGCATGTCCTCGTTCGCAGTGGGAGAAAGTGTATCAATTAGAGGTGCATGTCATTTGAGGAATGGAGCATATGGATTAGATGCTAAAGGAACCTTCGATAGATTTGCATATGATAAGCCAGTTGAACGGGGTAACGCAATCAAGGGATTAGAAGATATATATGCCGTTATTGATTCTTACATCGTCTGTAAATTCACCCGAGGTATTTACGAAAGTGATGCTGAAATGGCAAAAGTTTATGAATTAGTCACTGGAATTCCTGTAACTGATGAATTCATCAACATGAGGGGGGACGCAATAGTGAATCTTTCAAAATGTTTCAATATAAGGGAAGGTTGGACAAGAGCAGATGATCATCCTCCTGAGCGATTCTTTAAAGAAGCACATACCAAAGGTCCAGCAAAAGGTGTCACCTTAGAGGAAAAAGGTTACCAGAAATTGTTAAGCGGCTATTATGAGGCACGTGGATGGGACAAGGACACGGGCATTCCAACTGATGAAACACTCAAAAGTTTAGGGTTAGATTTTGCTATTGATGAAATAAAAAAAGCGAGGGGAAAAAAATAAATGGCATCTAAGAGAAAAAGGCTTCACCAATTTATTTGTGTAGATGCAGACCTTTGTACTGGCTGTGAAACCTGTGAAAGCGTCTGTTCCTTCGTGCATGATGGAGAATTCAATCCAATAAATACCCGAATTCATCGTGTTAGAATTGAGCCCATTTTAAATATAGCACTCGCGTGTCAAAAATGTGAAGATGCTCCTTGCGTTCGCTCTTGCCCAGAAAAAGCATTAGATAAAGCTGAAGATGGTTCAATCCTTGTAGATAATGACAAATGCAATGGATGCGGGTTTTGTATAAGAGCTTGTGATTTTGGGGTAATAACCTTGCACTTGGAATCACAAAAAGCAATCGTGTGCGACTTATGTGAAGGTATGAAGGAGGAATTCATAGATCCTGAAGTAGGAAAGAAGGAACCTCAATGCATTGCAGTTTGTCCAAAAGAAGCAATATCCTTGAAAAATGTTGAGCAAATTGGAGAAGAAACCCGAATAGAAGCGGTTAAGCGTTTATTTGCCGAGCAATTATCGGATGTTAAATGAGATAAATTATATTTTATTTTTCTTTTATTTTATTTTATTGGGAATTTCGACCAAGAAAGCTATTTAATGATATCCTTGATAATCATTTTATTTAAATAATTTACTTATTTGTCAATGTTTCTAAAAGTAGCGTTCTGAATTTTAATAAAGATTTATTTTTTATTATATCAACAATTTAACTATAATAAGTAATTATTAAGATTTTAAATATTAGCTGAATAAAAATCGTTAGATTAGTATCAATTTGGAGGATTAAACGTAAAAGGTGGAGAACTTGTCTGAAAATCAGACCATTGAGAAAAAGAAAATTGGAGTCTTTGTGTGCCGCTGAGGAATTAACATTGCTGGAATATTAGATGTGCCTAAAATCGTGGAAGCAATTGATAAAATGGAAAATGTGTGGGCTTATGAATATTTAAACATGTGTACTTCTGGAGGTTCTGAATACATAAAAGAACAAATTGAAGAGAGGAATTTTGATAGAATCGTCGTCGCAGCTTGTACTCCATTAACACATGAACCGGTTTTTCATGCTATATTAAAGGAGGCTGGATTACCTCAACGATATTTGGAGTTCGTGAATATCAGAGAGCATTGTAGCTATGTCCATCAAGCTCCAGAGGTTAGAGATGAAGCCTTGCAGAAATCAATCGAATTAATAAAGGCCGGAGTTTCTAGAGCTCAATTATTAGAAGATATTCCCGTTAAGGTCGTGCCAGTTAAGCCAGTAGCATTAGTGATTGGTGGAGGTATAGCCGGATTATCTGCTGCGATTGACTTAGGAGATGCAGGCTATAAAGTCTATTTAGTTGAGAAAGAAACAACCACCGGCGGGAGAATGTCCCAACTGGATAGGACATTTCCAACAGACGATTGTTCAATATGAATACTGGGGCCAAAAATGTTAGAAGCAGAACGTCATCCAAATATTGACATTCTTTCTTACAGTGAAGTTGTTGAATTAGATGGATATATCGGAAATTTTAAGGCTAAAGTTAAGAGAAAATCGCGATATGTCAATGAGGAGCTGTGTACTGGCTGTGGTTCTTGCACGGAGGTTTGTCCGATATACGTTCCAAATTATTTTGATGAAAATCTATCTGCTCGTAAATGCATAGATATCGCTTTTGCTCAAGCAGTTCCTGCTGTCTCGCAAATTGCGAGAGATTCCTGCGTGGAATGTTTTGCCTGTGTGGATGCGTGTGACACTGATGCAATAGATTTTAGTCAAGACGATGAAATTGTGGAATTAGAGGTTGGGACGGTTATCGTGGCCACCGGTTGGGACCTCTATCAAGGTGATGATTATGGTTATGGCACGTATGAAAACGTTATAACTCAAATCCAACTCGAAAGGATTTTAGCTCCTAATGGCCCGACATTTGGACATTTAAAGCGTCCTTCTGATGGGAAACGTCCGAAAAAAATCTTATTCATCAATTGCGTGGGATCTAGAGATTTAAAAACGAATCCCTATTGTAGCGTGGTATGTTGTAATTTATCTGTCAAGAATTCGAAGCTCATCAAATCAGAATATCCTGATTCGGAGATAATTGTGAATTATATTGACATGAGATGCGGAGGTAAGGGATATGAAGAATATTATAGAAGAGCTCGCAATGCGGATATTTTATTCATAAAAGGAATGATTGGCACGATTGAAGAGGATCCGTTAACTAAAAATTTAATCGTACAATTTGAACCCGTCGGTACTGACACGATAGTGAAGAAAGAATTTCACATGGTCGTGTTATCATCTGCCTCACTTCCGTCTGCAGGTACGAATCAAATCGCTCAAGTCATGAACATTGAAAAAACTCCCGATGGCTTCTTAAAAGAACTTCATGCTCGGCTTGATCCCATAAACACCAAGGTCCCTGGAATATATTTAGCTGGATCTTGTCAAGGCCAGAAGTCCATAGATCTTGCGGTAAGTCAAGCTAAAGCTGCAGCATCTACGGCAGGCATCCCCATGGGAAGAGGAGAATATTCCATTGAATTAATCCGAGCCGATCCATCCGACGAGCGCTGTGCAAAATGCTATAAAT
Organism: Promethearchaeota archaeon; assembly: GCA_004524425.1. Next base: position 4,233 of record SDNN01000021.1, on the reverse strand, counting down.
GTATTGAAGCGTGCCCTTACAATGCAATTTCAGTGAATGAAAAGGGAAACATCGTAGTAGATCTCATTAGTTGCAGAGGTTGCGGAACTTGCGCTGCCATATGCCCATCAAAAGCTATAGAACTGGCCTATTACCGAGATATACAATATAATGCATATATCGACGAATTATTACCCATCGAGGAGTAAAGAGGTGTCCCGCATGGCAGAAAACGATATTAAAATCATGGCATTTTTATGCTTGAAATGAGGATATGGAGGAGCGGATATGGCAGGAACCATTCGTGCACAGTATCCCCCCTCATTGAGAACCGTGCTAGTTCCATGTACTGGAAGAGTCGATTCAGATGTGGTAATGAGATCCTTCGGTAGAGGCGCTGATGGCGTTTTAATTGTTGGATGATACCCTCACGAATGCGATTACGAGATAGGCAACTATTTTGCGTATCGTCTTTCGGAATACTTACATGAAGTCCTTAAAGCTATTGGATTAGAGCCGGAACGAATAAGAATGGAATTTTGCAGTTCAGCTGAAGGTTCAAAATTCAGAGAAGTAGCAATCGAGTTCGATGAAACAATTAGAAAATTAGGACCTAATCCCTTACGCCCAAAAGGCGGCACTTCAAAGAAAAAATAAAAGAATAACGCATATGTGTTATCTGATGAAATTAAGTTAAAAAAACGAGAACTTAATTGAAGAAATGGAAGTACCATTCTTAACGCATATAAAAAAGGTAATAAAATAAAGTTAAATAAAAAGTTTTCAAAAAAAATTTATTAAAAATAAGGAAGTTAAATTAGTATTTAGAAAAAAACAAATTTAGTTCAAAGCAATTTAAATTGAATTATTTTATATAGAAAATATGAGGTTTAAAAACTCATGGACGTTATGGCAGAGTATCTAATAAAAATTGATGAATTTCCTAAATTATTGACCACTTTATTACAAGAAAAATTTGTGGACAAGGTAATTAGTGCTCAAGCTAAAGTCGATAAAAAAACCAAGGCTATTGATAGATTTACCATCTCTCCGGTATTAGTTAGCAAACCAGAGGAGATCGAAGATTTTCCCCTATCAAATTTTATAGCCTATGGTTTTGCTCGAACTGATAGCGCAGGAAAATTTTTACATAAATCAGCTGGTGGCGCACTAACAGAAAAGGTGGGCGTGATAGCAAGACCGTGTGATACAAGAGCAATTGTGGAATTAGCTAAAATCAAGCAGATCGATTTGGATAATGTCTTTATCATTGGAATTGAAGATCGCGGCATGCTCCCTAAAGCTGGGAGAGAGATAAAGAAAGTAAAGGATGTTGATCCCGAAAAAGTGGTTAAAGAAAAAGTGGGAGATAACGGCCTAATCGTAAAAATGGAAGATGGAAGCACGGTAGAAACCAATTTAATGCCTGCGGATAACTGTTTAAGATGTATTAGAAAAGAACCCGTCATTGGAGACTTAGCAATCAGCGATATAGGCATTCCCATGGATTCAGATGAAGTAATCTTAAAGGTTTATTCAGAAAAGGGAAATGAATTAGTACAAAAATCCAAGATCGCCACAAAAGATCTCCCAAAGGACATCAAAACGGCAAATGCGGATCAAATGGATAAAATCTTAGAGAAGGCAAGAGATCAAAGAGCAAAAGATCTAGAGGAATGGGAAAAGCTATCACAAGAAGAAAAAATTGAAATGTTTCAAAAATGCACGATGTGTGGAATGTGTATTAGAGGATGCCCTGTATGTTATTGTGTTGACTGCATCTTGCAGAAAAAACGAAAAGATAAAACCATCAATAAAGAAGCGTATCAATTAACTAGGGTTGCTCACGTGGCTGATCGCTGCGTGGAATGCGGTAATTGTGACAATAATTGTCCGATGAGCCTACCATTATCGCTCTACTTCCAATCACTTAGCGAAGCATTCCAAAAGAAATTTAAATATAGAGCAGGAGAATCAGTAGACGATGTACCATTCCGCAGTGCAAAGGCAATCAATCAAATGGAATTAGAAAAAACCTAATTTTATAGTCTTTATTTTCAAATTATAGTTTTATATTAATAACAAACAAAAATATATTGTAATGATAAAAAAGAAAAAATATTAGTGAAGAATCATGTCTTTACCGTCAAAAAAAACCATCCAAGTGGATGAAAATACCGTAGATTATGAGTATAAAATGCTTAATCACGTTCAGGTTCTCCGCTACCATGAAGACCGATGTATAGAATGTGGCTTCTGCCACAGGGTCTGTCCTGTGACGACAATTAAAGTTGAAGGGGTGGAGAAACCGCTTAAAAGGACAGCTATTGGCACTCCAGAAGAGATGAAGATGGAATCAGACCATAAAATCGTTGTTGACACGGATAAATGTATCTGGTGCGGGAGTTGCACGTGGATTTGCCCGGGTTACACGTTAGAATTATATATCAATGGAGAAGAGAAACTGAATCTCGTCGAGAATGGTTCTCTTCCTGAATTTGAGGAAGAAGTTCGCACCCTTGAAAGCGGACAAAAAATTCGTAAGGTTGTAGAAGGAAGCATTAAAATCACTTGTACTGAGAAGGATAATAAGGTTATTGAACAGTTTGCAGACGAATGTTCCGTAGGAGCCTTATCCAGAAATGGTAAAGAAGTAGAAGTGGATAAAGACAAATGCATATTGTGTTTCAAATGCTCAGAAGCCGCAAAAAATTATGAAAATATAAGTGTAGAAGTACATCGCGATTTTTTTAAGAAGGTAAAAGGAGAGCCAGGTTCAGTGTGGAATGGAATCATGCTTAGAGTGCTGGGAAAAGAAGGTAAAATTAAGGGCATCATGAGCCGCAGTCAAAACAAGCTTGCTGATGCTGTAATGAGATTATTAGGAAAGGAAACCCTGGAAGAACAAGAAGAGTAAATTTTTTTATTCATATTCCTCAATACTTATTTTTTAATCGATTTATTCTAATATTAACCGAATTATCAGAATTATGGAATCCTCACCTTTTTTTTAGTCATAAAAGATCAGATTTGAGAAATTTCTTAATTATATTCGGAGAGAAAATTTTCGAACCGAATAAAAAAAAATTAATAAAAAATCAAACGTATATTTAGATCGACTTTCTAATATAAAATAATAAATTCAAAATATTAACTACTAGAAGTGAATATATATGGTAAAACGAATAGCGATAAATGGATTTGGGAGAATTGGACGTAACTTTTTTAGAGCAATCTGGGCAAACTATAGAAATGATATCGAAGTGGTTTCTATTAATGATCTATTTGCACCGAAATACTTAGCATACGTATTAAAATACGACACGGTGTTTGGTAGATTCTCTGGTAAAGTGGAAGCTAGAGAAAAATCACTGGTCATTGATGGAAAGGAAATACCCATCACTGCGGAAAGAGATCCTGCCAATCTTCCCCATTCAAGCAATAATATTGATGTTGCCGTCGAATGCACGGGCTTTTTTACTAAGAGAGATGGTGCAGCAAAACATCTTCAGGCTGGTGCCAAAAGAGTGTTAATTAGTGCCCCTGCTACAGATCCAGATATTACGGTCGTACTCGGATGTAATGATGATAAGTTAACGGATGAACATAAAATTATTTCAAATGCCAGCTGTACAACAAATTGTTTAGGGCCGGTTGTGAAGGTCTTACACGATAATTTTAAAATTCAACAAGGAATCATGACGACAATTCATTCTTATACAGGTGATCAAAAACCTGTTGATACTGCTAGAGCTGATCCCCCAATTAAGATGACGAGAGGAAGAGCTTGTGCAGCGAACATGGTTCCCACGTCTACAGGTGCTGCCGCAGCTATAGGATTAGTATTTCCAGAATTAAATGGCAAATTAGATGGAATCGCAATGCGTGTTCCAACAACTGACGGCAGTGTGGTTGATTTAAAAGTTAATTTAGAGCGAGTTGCTTCTGCGGAAGAGATTAATGCTAAAATGAAAGCAGCAGCTGAAGGAGAATTAAAAGGGATTTTAGAGTACACTGATGATCCTCTCGTTAGCAGTGATGTTGTTGGAAATCCTGCCAGCTCCGTATTCTGTAGCTTATTTACAAATACAATTAACAACATAGCAAGCGTTTTAAGCTGGTATGACAACGAATGGGGCTACTCTAATCGATTGGCTGATTTAATCGTTAAAAAATTATAAAAAATTCAATTTCTTAATTCTTTTTTATTTTTTTGCTTATTCTTAAATTTCACAGCATGTAAAGGATCTTTTT
>SDNN01000170.1 GCA_004524425.1 Promethearchaeota archaeon | reverse complement strand
TCAGAGAGATGTCCTAAGAGAGGATCATTAAACATGTTCCATACACCATATAAGACGAAGGCTATGCTAACTAATAGAATCGGAAGCAGTACTTCATCTTCATAAAAAGCTATTACTCTTACAGAAAATGCAGCAGAATAGATATTATCAAAGAATCCTCCTAGTCCGTAAGAGGTCCGAGTGAGCATGGAGTTTTTTTCTTCGTAAGTGTCAACATCTTTACCAATTGATATCCCTGTACCAGGTTTAAGATTACTCATAATTAAATTTCAACTTACTTCTTTAAATATTTTCTATTCATTCAAAATCAATTATTAAGTAAAGAATGAAATAAAATACGAAAAAAATATCTTTAATGAAATATCTATTGAGTACTATTAATAAATTAGAAACAAATATATAGAGATACATAGAAAAGTATAATTATATATTATATCAAAATTAATCTCAGTTAGTTAGTGTATTCACATGACAACAGGAGGGCTTCATTTATTATCTGGCCTTGTACTTGCCAGTTTTATAAGAAATGAAAAGTATAAAAAAGCTAAATGGGGTTTAATATGGGGGAGCATTATTCCAGACATAGATCTATTTGCAAGTGTTGTCGCATTTCTGATTACGCAGGATTTTACTGCAGGCGAGTTTTTCCATCGATCATATACCCATGGATTCTTTGCAATGGGATTAATCTTACTCATTGGATTAATTGCCTCAAGAACACGTGAAGATAGAAAATGGTTGTCAATGTTTACCTTTGCATTTGTATTTGGAATGTTAACTCACGTTTTCTATGATTTACTTGATGGGTATGTTGCAATTTTGGCCCCTTTTTCTTTTGAAAGATATTCAATTACGGGATTTGATTTTCAAACTGCTCTTGGAGACACTTACATGAAAGTTTGGAATGCATGGGACGCGATGAGCGATGTTATATTTTTCTTAACATTATGGTTTTGGTCGACCCATAAAACAGGGATAGCTCATGAGCAAAAATTCGCAAAAATGTTATTAATTCTTTCAATTATTTTTATTGGTTATTTTGGTGCTCTTATGATTGTTGCTTTTACTGAAATTAGTGTTGACATGCATTTCATACTTATTTATCTTGTATGGATCCCTTTATCACTTCCCTTGTCGTCAGTAATAGCTCATGTAAAAATGAAGGAAACAATCCAAGAGTTTAGCTTTTTGGATTTAAAAAAATGAGATATTATGGGGAAAATTTAAAATTAATAAAATTTTTTTTTCTTTTTTCACTTATCCCGATTATTATTAATCTACTCTCTATGTTATTTCTTTTACTTTTTCAATGTATTCAAGACTTTGATGCCGAAAATAAGTGTTGTAAAGGTCCGCATACTTGCCTCCTTTTTCAATCAGCTCATCGTGATTTCCTTCTTCCACGATGTTACCGTGGTCAAGAACAATGATTCTATCAACATGTCGGACGGTCCAAAGACGATGAGCAATGATAATCGATGTCCGATCTTTTATGGTTTTTTCAAGTGCTTCTTGTATTCTTGTTTCTGTGAAAGGATCAACCGATGCTGTAGCTTCATCTAAGATGAGAATGGAAGGGTCTTCTAACAATGTCCTTGCGAATACGACCAGTTGGCGTTGACCCATTGAAAGTAAAGAGCCCCTCTCTCGTACATTTGTATCAAGCCCCTCTGGAAGATCTTGGATCCAATCTGCACCTCCTGCTTGATCCAAGGCTTTTTGTACTTCCTCTTTTGTGGCAGTGCTACAACAATATTTCACGTTATTTGCTAAGGTATCTGCCCATAAAAAGGGCGTTTGAGGTACTATGCCAATTTGTTTACGATAATTATTTAGTTCAAAGTTTCGAATGCTAATGCCATCAATTAGAATGTCCCCTTCTTGGAATTCGTAAAATCTGGCTATTAGTTTAGCTAGTGAAGATTTACCTGCTCCAGTATGACCTACAAGCGCAACTGATTCTTTAGGTCTAATTTTTAATGAAAAATTCTCGAATACATCTTTGGATGTTTCATAGCGAAAAGTCAAATTTTTAAATTCGATCTCACCCTTAAAATTTGGAACGATAATGTCGTCCTCTTGAACAACTGCTGGTTCAGCATCTATTAGAGAAAAGATTCTTTCAGATGCAGCTAAACCTGCTTGAAATTGGGGCCAAAAAGCAGCTATAATGATAATGGGGAAAAATAATAACCACAGGCTCTGGAAAAATAAAAATAGATCTCCTGCGCTGAGCTCACCACTTAGGACGGATGATCCCCCGTAATATATCAAAAACGTTAAGATTAAACCTTGAATGACGCTTAGAGATGGGAATATGGCATTTAAGACAAAGGCTCTTCTCAGATTTACCTTATAAGAAGTCTTATTGATTTTATTAAATTCCTCTGAAACCTTATTTTCTTGCCGAAATGTTTTGGCAATTTGAATGCCTGAAAATGTCTCTTTAACATAGGAATTCACGGAAGCAAGCGCTCGCTGGCCTAATAGTGTCCTTTTTCTCGCAAGTTTCCTGAAATATATGGCCAACACGAAGAATAATGGCATGGCAAGGATGAAGGCTAAGGTTAAAACGTAGTTTAAAAGAAACATGAATATTAATAAAAGAAACACGATAAATAAAGAAGATATCAACATCATGGTTAATTCCACCGTCCTTCCGAAGTCATCGCTGTCAGTGTTGATTCGACTCACTATTTTTCCTGTAGGATTTTTGTCGAAAAAAGAAAGATCATGATTTAAAACGGCATCTGTTGCAGCTTCTCTTATATCTAAAACAACATTACCAATGGCCTTAGCAGAATAGATTTGGCGGAAAAAATTAAACACGAAAGCCACAAAATTCAAGATAAAAATTAAAATTATAATGAAAATAAGATATTCAAAACCACTATTATTTTCTAATCCATTTATCACTGAGCGCGTGTAAATAGGAACCAAGGCATTAGATAATGAATTAAGTATGAGAAATATAATAACAATTGCCATTGAACCTCTATAAGGACGGAAATATTTAAAAATTCGAGATAATAATTCTCTATCCTTATACATTCGATCATAATCTTCTGCGCCTAGACCAACAAAACCCATATCATGCCCTCTCACATTGTTTTAATAAAGTGTCCTTCCCAATATCAAATCTCTTAACGAAAATTTTACAGTATTCCTCGGAAGTTTTTAATAATTCTTCATGAGATCCTTTAGCGACAATTTCTCCCCGTTTTAGTACCAAAATTAAATCTGCCCAACGTATTTGACTTAAACGATGCGTGATAAGAATGGTGGTTCTTTTTCTTAGTATGTTTTTCATCGCTCTCTGGATTTTATCTTCTGTTTCGGAGTCAATTGCAGAAGTCGAATCATCTAAAATGAGGATCTTAGGATCGGAAAGAAAAGCTCGAGCAATCGCTATTCTTTGACGTTCTCCACCACTAAGCGTCACCCCCCTTTCTCCCACTTCAGAATCATATCCTTTAGGAAAGGAAATTATAAACTCGTGTGCTTGTGCCTCTTTTGAAACTTGGATAATTTCCTCCATTGAAGATGTTCTTCCAAAAGATATATTTTCGAAAATACTCTTCGAGAATAAAAACACATCCTGCTCAATATGCGAAATTTGGGATCTCAAGGAATTAAGTGCATATTCCTTAATGTCTATTCCATCAATAAGAATTCTCCCTTTATTTACATCATATAAACGTGAAATCAATTTGGTTAACGTGGTTTTTCCAGAACCAGTCGTACCAACGATAGCAACCGTTTTTCCTGCTGCTATTTCAAATGAAATGTTTTTTAAGACTGGAACTGAGGAGCCGGGATATGAGAATGAAACATTTTCAAACATTATCCTCCCCTCAATTTCTTTTTCTGTCCCTCCTAAATTCTCATCTATTTCAGTTTGCTCATTCATGGTGTCTACTAGCCTTTTTGCACTTGCACCCGCTAGTTTAATTATGGCAAATACAAAAATAGAAATATTAGTTGAGAAGCGAAGTAAAGAAATCAGACCAATATACGCAATAATCTCACCTATAGAAATCATACCTAGATCAGCAAGCATGATCGCATGTGTCAATGCAATGGTTGCAGTAATCGCAAAAATAAAAATGGGAAGGTATTTTGCCTGTATTCTTCCTTGTTCTTCATAAGCATTTTTATAATTCGTGGCATGGAGACTATATTTTTGAGCCTCACCTTCTTCTTTAGATATGCTCTTAACAATTTCAATACCAGTTAGAGTCTCATTGAGGCTTGCACTCATTAAACCAAAATTTTTTCTTAGTTTTCTTGTCACCGGACCGATTTTTCTACTATAAGAATTTAACGTGATTAAGAACAATACAGTAAAAAGTAGTGGTGCGAATAATAATTGAGTAGGATAAAAAAGATATATGAATATGATCGGAACAATAATGTTGGTAAACGACTCTAAAATTAAAGATATAGCCGGACTTATAAGAAAATTCATCGACCTGACGTCATCTGTGGCTCTGGCCATTATTTCTCCGATTTTTTGGCGATCATGGAATGATTGACTCTTACCTAATAAGTTGAGATAAAACTCTTTCCTGACATCAAATTCCATGCGTTGAGCTAATACTTCACGCAACATGAAATTGAATAATCTTAAGACAGGCGTTCCAACGCTGAGCAATAACAAAACAATTACATAAAAGGAAAAATTAGTATCATCTCCGACCATGAAGTCTGAAATGGCCCTGCCTATTATGATCATTGTGATTGACGATAAAACAGCACCTATTATGGTGGATATGAAAACAACCAATATGAAAAAAGAATTAGATTTTTTAAAGATGTGAGCTAATATCCATCTTCTTATACCCTTTTGTCTTGATTTTAAATAGGGATCTTTCTCGAGAGAGAACTCAACTTGAGGTTTATTATCAGAATTATTCAGAGGCTGTTTCATTTGGTTATTTTCATGCTTATTTAATGTCAAATTGATTTAATTTAGAAAAGATGATATAGAATTTTATTGTTCTGATTTGAAATAATATAACACTTGAAATAATAAAACCCTATTTTCAAACCTAATCATTATAAATTATTAATACCGATGTATTTCGAAAAAAATCATTTCTTTTCAAAATAGTACTTCTTGTATAATAGAATAACTGATACGCCAGCAACTCCACTTGAAAACAGAACATCGGAGGCAAAATGAGCACCAACTATAATTGTTGAAAGCCCTACTAAAAATCCCCATAAAAGAACGAGAACTGTGATAAGAATTCTTGAAGGATCCTTCCATTTTCGATTTCTTAATAAGATTAAAACTGGCAACCACATCCATCCATTGGCCGTGTGACCACTTGGAAAACTATAACTCTGTATACCATTAGGTCCTGGCGGTAAAAACCACGGAGTATAATTTGAATATCCCTGTCCAAGATTATTGAAACGTATTCTCCCACATAACAGTTTTGTAATCTGTACAAACAATAATGGATTAACAATGGCCAAAATTACAAATACTTTCGCGATTGTATTATATTCTCTCCAATTTTTATCATGAGTGAAAATGAGAAAGACAAGAACTCCAAATGTAATCCCTCCACCTAAATTAACTAACCATGTATTATTTGTGACTAATGCGATAATGAAAATAATGGCTCCAATTAAAATTGCGACATGAGCAGAAATTTTCTGTTTCGCCATATCCTCTACACGACTTCCTATAAAAACCACTAAAGAAGTTGCAATCAACCCCCATGCTGGGCCCTCATCATAAATATACATGAAACTAGCCCATTCAGAGTCTCTATTCACGATATTTTTTGAAATTTCTAAATCTGTAAATCCAAAAACTATAGCTAATATGATCCAAGGAACTATGACCAGTAATAATAACTTTATTATTATTGATTGATTGATTTTTTTTAACTCATTCATTGAATGTTTACCCATATCAATTAAATTAATTCACCATTTTCTTTATTTCAATAAATCATGTTCTTGCTTTTTTCTATCATGAATTTTTGTAAGTTTTTCTTTTATCTCGAAAAGATACTCTCCGTCTAATGGATATTTATAAATCGCAAATAAAGCAATCAACAATGCTATAGCAGGGAAAATACACATTAATGCTCTTAAGCCGAATATTACTTCTGGGGTCACTTTTTCTGGTTCATATACTGCCCAACCTACGTTAGTAAAAACAAGGCTAATAGTTAAAAATACAATTATGGTTGAAAGGCGTTGAAAAAAAATGAGAGT
>SDNN01000169.1 GCA_004524425.1 Promethearchaeota archaeon | reverse complement strand
CATGGGTTTATCGAAACGTGAGCGGGTAATTCGTACGCTTGAACTAGAAGAGCCAGACATGATTCCCATCCATAACATGGGATTTGAACATACAGCTAAGGTCTTCCAAGTATACTTTGAATCAGAAGAGAAGCAAAAATATAGTACCCAAGTGCAGAATACTCATACTGGAACAAAATATTTAATTACAGAACAGAGATTTTGGAAGGTTGATATTTTTGAGATGGATCCGTTTGGGCCATTTAAGTTGAAGTTCAAGGAAAAAAATGCACCTCCAGAATATCCAGATTGTCGAATAAATACGATTACGGGAGTAATAAGAAAGAACGTGAAGCAAGTCGATACAGGATTGGATTATAGTTGGTACGTGGATGGCTATTTTAAGACCCCAGAAATCCTTCATTCATTTTGGGATAAACATGGAAAACCCATTGACAGGGTAAATGAAAGAATTAATTATTCTCCTCAAGTATGGGAAGGTTTTGTAGAAGCGGTATCACCTTATTTTTATCCAATGGTAATTACCCCCATTAACATGGTGGAAGAATTAATGGGGGGCCTTAGCTTTAGTAGAGTTGCCTATTACATGCGTAAAAATCCACCATTCATTCATGAAGTCATGAGTGAATATACGAAAGCCTTGTTAGAAGTTATTAAACGTTTAAATGAAGCAGGGGTGGACATTTTCTTTTATGGTGATGATTTGGGATATAAAGGAGGTTCCATGATGTCTGTAGAAGACTATTGCGAATTTTTCTTGCCATATCATGAACAGGTTTACCAGACTTGTAAAAAATATGGCATGTTTGTTTTGCATCATTCTGATGGTTATATAGACAACCTCGTTCCGTACATGGTAGGAGCTGGAGTGGATTGCCTTCAGAGTTTAGAAGCTCCTGCAGGTGTAAATCTAAAAAAGCTTAAGGATGACTTCGGGGATCGTGTAGCTTTTATGGGTGGCATGGACCATTCGATCTTAGGTTTTGGGACCCCTAAGGAAATTGAACATGAAGTGATTAGATGCATTAAAGCTGCAGCCCAAGGAGGAGGGTACTTTGCTGGTCCAAGCCATAATATTTTGAATGCTCCATGGGAAAACATTTTAGCATTCAGAGCTGCAATTGAAAAGCATCGCAAGTATCCGTTAAACGTTTAATTTATTTTTGAAAATAAGAAAAAAAATAAAAATCTTAAACAGAATATAGACATTCATGCATTAAATTTTTTTAACAATCTTGTGAGGAAAAGATGAATAGAAATGACTATATTTTAAAGAATCAATATTGGGAACTTACAGTCGAAAGGAATGGCGATCAAAATTTTTGTTACCGACTAAAAAGTGAAGCTAATGATGAAATTTATGCTGATCAAGATTATCATTATTCAGTTATGACTTCCAAAAAGAAGGGATCACGATATCTTTATTTGAATTATTTAGGCGCTGAATACAAAGCAAAAACTTTAGGAGAACGACAAATTCAACTAATTGATACCGAAAAATTAGTAATTGAAGGAATTTTTCGCGAAACGGAACTTAAAATAATCCATGAATTTGAATTGAAAGATAATAGTAAATGGCTAAAGGAATATATAAGTTTAGAAAACCAAGGTAACAAAAGAGTCAAATTAGGATTGATTAATCTTGGATTTAAAAAAGCGTTTTTTAGACAATATAAAGGATGGGTGGACCATTTAGATGAATATACTTTAACTGCCATTCCAACACGAAGATTTATTCATTACGGAAAAGATCGAAGAAAAAAATATTTCAGTGCTTCAGACCTTTTATTTAATGCTTGGGTATATGGCGAAGATGAAATGCCCGGCTTTTGTTCTGAAGGTTGGTTATGGGGCAACTCTGAAGGGGGACTTCTTATCTGCAAGTATAATCTTACTGAATTGGAGTTTTCTCGATTCAAACGATATGCTTCTCTTTTACCTGGTCGAGGTTGTGAGGATACATATCTCATATTTGGGGGAGCTGCCATGTGTCAAGGAAATCCTGAATTGGCTACCACTTTGGCACCGGGAGATTCCTATGCTTTTGGTATTACAAAATATTGCGTGTATGAAGGAGATTATAAAAATGGATACTACTTGTATAGGAGCCACCTTAATGAAGGAGGGCATTACCCTCCAGAAAATTACAATCCCCCCATCAATTGGAATGAGCTCTATAATTTAGGCTGGCCTAATGAACGAGTGGGGTTTTTCAAATCTGATAGTGAATACGAATTATATACATTAGAAGATCTATATAAGGAAGCAGAAATCGCAAGAGACATTGGAGCAGAATGCTTATATTTAGATCCTGGTTGGGACACTTTCATGGGTTCTGAAATATGGAATGAACATCGCTTTGGGTCTTTAAAAGAATTTTCTAAAACGATTCATAAGAAATATAATTTAAAGCTTGGTTTACACCTCATGATGAATTTTGAAGGCTTAAATGAACGCGAAGAATTCTATCTAAAGAATCAAAAGGGCGTAAAAGTCGTGTCAGATCCGTATATTAATTTATATTCTGCTTGCACGAATGAACTATGGGTTCAAGAAAAAAGCCGCAGAATTTTAGAATTGGTGAAGGATGGGGTGGATTTTTTAATGTTTGACTTTACAGACATAGGGAACCCTTTAGAAGAACTTACAGGATGTTATAGCAAGGATCATGGTCATGAAGTACCAATGAGAAAACAAACTCATGCTCAAAACATATTTCGAGTTATTCAAAATGTCAAGAAAAAATATCCCGATGTTCTTATTGAAGCCCATGATAGGGGCGTGGGCAATCAAATGTATTACCAACATAACCTGCCACATAGTTTTGATGAGAATTGGGGATTTGAGTGCATGTGGAATCCAATGCAAGATTTAATCTCTCGTAGGGCTATTCAATTATATGAATATAATTTAGCGTACTCAATTCCCCTCTATTTACACGTGAATGAAAACAGTGATAATGAAAACATGCTCCAATTTTGGTGGTACGCCTCGGTTGCTAGACATATAGGAGTAGGAGGATTAAAAGATAGAAATGCTCCAAAGTATCAAGCATTGAAAAATGCGATACGTCTTTACAAGATGATAAAACGAATTATGACAAGAGGGATTTTCCATGGAATATCTCCCGTGATTCATCTTCACGTGTTAAAAAATGCAGGAACTGGGGTTATTACCGCATTTAATTTGTCTAGCCGCAAGAAAAACGTAAGTATCATGATTGATATCCCGAAATTTAAATTAAAATTTCAAGAACTTGAAATTTTTAGCGGAACTTACCAAAAAATCGAAACAATTTCAAAATATCATAAATCTGATAAATTATTGGAGTTTGAAATAGAGATACCTCCTGGATCACCCATAATCGGTGTACTCAAGTAATTCGTGAATTTTTTTAAGAAAAAATAAAATTCAATAAAAAATCATAATTCAATTGATTTAAAATCCAAACTTTAGCAATTCCTCTTTATTTTTTAATACTACATCTTGAGTTAGCGGATAGTATTTCCAAAAGATAATGGTCCCGATTAACATTATGATTGCTGGTATGATTCCTGATAAGAGTCTAATACCCCAAAGAACTAATTCAATATCAGCTACGGCGGAACTTAACTCGCTATAATTTTCTTTACCGGCAACGAAACCAGTGAGACCATGTACGATGGCTATCAATAATTCGTCGAGGGTTGCTGCTAAACGCCCGAAGAATAGAGAGGTCCCGATAAGAATAGCTTTTTGATTTCTCTTGGTTCGTGCGGCATAATCATCTACAACGTTAGCTTGTATGATTGTATAAATAAATGCCCAAAGTGAGCCCAAGCAAAATCCAAGAATAAACATCATTATGAGTAAATCAATAATGGTGAAGAAAAAAGTCAATGGTATCATGGCGACAGTGATGGCAAATCCTCCAATTGTAACAAGCTTTTTGTTATTATTCATCTTATCAAGAGCTTTAAGCCAGAATGGAATTGAAATTAAAGCGCCTAAAAGAAATATTCCAAAAATATAGGTCACTATATCGGGGCTAGCTTTTAAAACAAAAGTTGTCAGATACACGGCATTTGCCATCATCAAATTAGTCGCTGTAAGGAAACATGTCAACATGATGAAATAGGTAATAAAACTTTTTTGTTTAATTACTTCTTTCATTCCAGAGAAAAAGTTCATGCTCTCATATTCTCCTGTAAAATAGCGATCAATCACGACTTTATCTTCGCGAGCACCGGGAAGAAATAAAATTGCACTAATAATGGCAATAAAAGCTATCATTGCTCCCATAAATGCAAATGCATTTCTTCCCTCTCCAGTCCCAAGAAAAAGGGGAGGGATTAACATTCCCAGGGCAATAGCTATCATGTCAATGGGCATGTAATATTTAGACAATTTACGTCGTTCAATTTCCTTGCGAAATAAATCTGGACGTAAAACTTGGATGTTTACTTGCACAAGAGTTCCAAAGGTATCAAAAATGATCAAGCTTATAAGAAGCCACCAAAAAACAGGCCATGGATTTTTACTAGCATCAATATCTGGAGCAGAAAAGATGAGATATATAGCCAAAGACCATGGAATAATTCCAATGAGAATCCATGGGAACCTTCTTCCATATTTTCTGGTCAATCTGGTATTTCTATCCATTAAATATCCAAGTAGGGGGTCATTCAACGCATCATAGATGGTCCATAGGGTCAAAGCGAAAAAGACGTACCATGCACTTAATCCAAGAATAACTTCATAATAATAAAATAAAAATACTCCAATAGTTGTTTGTAAAATTGTGGTTGTAAATTGAAATGAAGCATTTGAAGCATATTTCCATTCAGGATGCCTGGATTCACCTATTCCAAGCTCATTAATTTCGTTATTTACCTTCATTTTCCCATTTCTCTCTAATTATTCCCTTTTGAGATTCATTTGATTTGAATAAAAAGTAGAAATTACATTTTTAATTTATTATTAGATTAAATCTAAATCTATTTAAAATTATCAAAAGAGGTTTTTTGTTTTCAATTAAACCACTAGCTATAAATATTATTTCATTATATTTAGTTCTTATAAAGAGTAAAATAATTAGTGAGAATATAATTATGTGTCAAATGTGCATGAAACATGGGGCAAATGGACGTTGGTATTTTAATGCAAAAAATTATTTGAAAGAGACTGCTGAAGAAGTTAATTCTTATGAATATTTAGAGGAATTCTGGGGCAACCTCGAAAGAAGTTATCTCCGAAAAGTCAACGGTATATTAAACGTCAAATGGATGAGCAAGCAAGTAAACACACCTTTATTGGGGAGATTTCTGAAATGGTATGCAGAAAGAGGATTTACAAAAGACGGCAGAACACAACGATTAAATGTAAAAGCAGCTCAAGGACATTTTGGTCAGGTCTTAACCCTTGAAGATGCTAAGACTGTCGTGCTCGAAAAGGCCGAAATTGTTGCTAGAGCATTATGTCCTTGTAGGTTCTTTAATAAAGGAAGAAAAGAATATACTTGTTTGGGATTCAGTCCTTTAGTTGAAGTTTTACCAAAATTACCTCGATATTTGCCTGAAAACCATGTTGAAATCTTAGATCAAGAGCAAGCAGTAGCTCATTTAGAAAGCATGTCAGATAAAGGCTACGTCAATACCATATGGTGTGGACCAGTTCCATCCATTGCGGCAATTTGTTCATGTGAAGTACCTGCCTGTGGTGCTCTCAGATTAAGAACAGATTTTGATATTAATGCATGTTGGAAAGGTCACCAACTCGCTGTTGTTGATATAGACAAATGCACGGGCTGTAGAAAATGTGAATCAGTTTGTCAATTTGGTGCCTTATCATTTTCAGAACAAGGAAATCAAGCTCAGATAGATTTAGAATTATGTTATGGGTGTGGTAATTGTGCCAGAGCATGTGAAGAAGATGCTATCAATTTAATTGACAGAGATGAATTAGAAATAACTAGGGGTTTGTATTAATGGGTAAAAAAAAAGTTAAGATTAAAATAGATTATTCTTCATGTACTCAACCAGAAGAATGTAGAAAGTGCTTGAATATATGTGAGCCTGCAGTCTTTAATCTCGTATTCTTAGATAAGGAATATCATGATCCAAAAATTTGGAGAGTCATTCCAGTATTCACTCAACTTTGTACAGCTTGTAATTCTTGCATAGAAATTTGTCCAAGTAATGCTATCACTCTAATTAGATAATAATGAAATTTAATTGAATAAATAAAATAAAAATAAAAATATATTTGAACTATAAATCCATTTCCTTAATCTTTTGTTGGTTTTGAGTGACTCTCTCTGGTATTAACTTATACCATTTCCAGAAGACAAGTGCAGCTATAAAAAGACAAATCATG
>SDNN01000168.1 GCA_004524425.1 Promethearchaeota archaeon | reverse complement strand
TTAGCATCTTCATAATGAGTGCCATCCGTTATGATAAATTGATTAAAATCTTTGCCTTCTGTACAATCTAATGCTAATTCTGTCAATACTTCAAAAACCTTATTAACATTTTGTCCTGTTTTGGCAGAAACTTCTGCAAATCCATTTAATTTATTTTTTTTAGCAACTTTAATTCCATATTCTCTTGAAACTCGGTGTTTCTCTTCTCTAAGCTCAAGTTTAGTCCCAATTAACATAATTGGGATTTTACCTCCTTTTTGACGCAGTATATTAACCCATTCTCTTATATTATCGAGACTCTTTGGTCTGGTAATATCATAGAGCAAAAAGGCTGCATTCGCACCTAAACAATAGCTAGGTAAAAGGAATCTAAAGCGTTCTTCTCCTCCAACATCCCATATCTGCAGTTTAATCCTTTTATTTTGAAATTCAACGAGTTTAACATGAAAATCAACCCCGATAGTTAACTTCTCGGAGGGATTAAATATATTATAACAATATCGCTTAGTAAGAGCGCTTTTTTCTGCGCTTGCATCTCCTAATAATAACACTTTAAATGTGTAATCATATGCAGACATTTTCCTATTAAAGGATGATCAATTTTAATGGAGTTAATCTCATATTTAATGAATATAAGAATAATATATCTCTTTATCTTGTTAAAAAAGTTAAAATATATAAATCTGACATTCTATTCTCTTTTTCCAAGGACAAACATGAAATCAGAACTTTTTTAGAACACTTGCGATGATTATGATATATTATTGAATGCTAAAGCATTTGGTTCTATAGTTCATTACTAAGTGAATCGTAGCGGATCGTTTCGGGAAATTCTAACACAAAATCCGCTCCAAACGCTAAGGCTGGAGTCAAGGCTCCTTTTGGTTCCAATTGAAACACCTTCTCGACGCTATGTACAGCCGCTACGGCAGTAAAGCGATAAGATTCCATGGTTTCCAGCCAAGCTTGTTCTCTCCTTCTTTTGTCATCACTCACAGATACCCAAATATAAGTTCGCTTAGTTTTTCGCATCGATTCGTCCGGTCCTTGAATATTTTCGTTAATCCATTCTTTGACTTTCTTATTTGCTTCCTCCTTAGAGTTCATATCTTTGGGCGAAACACCAGCGAATTTAAAAAGATTAAGGGACTCTTTAGGTATCGGAAAATAGACGGTGATATTAGGAATACCAGTAGTTCGATAAGCAGTGGATAAATCTCCCCATGTTGTAGGTCTAACCGTTAGTTCTTGATCAACAAACTTTACTTTCTGTTCGTGTTCTTCCTTAAGAGGAACTAAGTTTCCATTCCTTCGAACCAACCGTCCCATTTCGTTATATTCTAACATGGTTTTTAGTGTCCCCGGACTCAATTTACTCGTGGAGTTAATAGCAATTTCCAATGATGTTGGATTATCCATTTTTTCGCTCACATATTTCGCCAAGCAATCAGTAGGAACCACGTCAAATCCCACGCCCGAAATTATTACGAGCTCCTCTTTTTTGGCTTGCGCATGGTATTTAAAGTTCTGTTCCAGTACAGGAATCTCTCCCGTAATATCTAAGTAATTCGTCTTACTCTTTAAACAAGCTTTTACCATTGGGCTGCTAGTATATTTATAAGGGCCCGCTGCATGAAAAATCAAATCAAAATCTTTTATATATTTGACAATATTTTCTTCATTTTTTAAATCGAAAACAACATAGTCTAAATTAAGTTTTTCTGCCAGTGGAATGAGCTTCTCTGCAGATCTGCCAGCTAATACGGGATTATGACCACGATCCTTTGCTTGGCGGGCAATTAATTTTCCAGTATATCCATACGCTCCATATAATAACCAATTTATATCTACCATATAGAAATGTAATTCCCCCCTAATCTTTATACATTATCATTAAAAATTAAAATCTAATTTTTAAAAAAGAAGGTTATGGTTTTTCAATATTCAAATCTTTATTTCTTACCGCAAAACTATCGGGTTCTTAATGCTTGATAAAGAATTGCGACGGAAAGCACAATAATACCGATTATGGCTGTGATGATTATTTCTAATATAGCAACTGGGGCGAATAAACGCTCGAACATAATTCCTAACAGTACCCAAATCCCTACAATCCCGAATACATAATCATTTCGCATCAATAATGTTGCTGTATACACAATGAGTGCCACAACTAAAACCACTACAGCCCAGTAGGTATCAGAGAGAATGAATGGTGGATTATTAAATCCAATACTTACCAAAAAGGTAGTTAATGAAACAATAGTAGCCGCAGTTACCCAGGCAGTATACATACTCCATGGAATAGTAATTGCGATTTTCTCAATCCTTGTTCGTTCAGCTAGATTAATTTCTAACCGCAAATACCCGATAAGTAAAGATATGAAATAAAGACCCATGAAAATTGTTGCTAACCAAATGATCCGATACAGCCAGAAAGCATACCAAAAAGAAGTCATAATTGTGGATAACATAAAATATATTGATACTTGATCAATATATTTCGTTTCCGGTTCGTTTAATTTACCCTTAAAAAAGTCTCTCAGTTGATATAATACAAAAATGAATAGCAACAGAAAGATTGGTCCCCAGATGGCAAATGTGAAGTTGATCGGATCTATAAGGCTTTCATTACCAGCGGGTTCAAAAATCTCAGTATAATCTCCTTGTCCGATTGACAATATAGCTAATATAATGAAACAGATGATTGGAATAAGAATATTACCAATTACTAGAGCTAATCTTTTATTAAAAACCATCATAATTACTCAAGAATCCTTTATTATTTTTGTAATTTATCTTATAGAAATTAATTTATATCTATGTAAATCCTTTTTAAAGTACCTTTATAGAATATAAATACATTTTTATACATCTTTGATCTAAAACATATTACCAAAAAATAAAAAGACAAGAAGGAATTATGAAAAAAAAGATAATAGTAGTTGGGTTAGGGGTCTTAATTTTAGGCTCAGTATTGATTATACCAACGATAATCATAATTTCGATGGCTAATAACCCCCCATCATGGATCTATACCACCGATGATGAGGTCGCTTCTGTAGATATTTCGGCAAATGGGGAATGGATTGTAGCAAATAGTATTCCAATTACGACTCTCCCCTCTCCAAGAAATCTTATGGTATTTAAAAAGGAAAGCGCAACGATTCAATGGACTTTCCCGATCTCTGCTTATCCTAGTTCGGGTATGCGTGTCGCAATTTCAGCGGATGGGAATTACATCGCTGCAACCGATTTTTATGAGACCATTTATCTGTTCGATACTACGAGTGGAACTCAATTATGGAATTATACAACCACGGGCGCAATCTCAACCATCGCAATCTCTCATAATGGTGATTATATTGCGGTGGGAGGACACGTCGGTCCAACTTCTACAACTAGAATCTACCTTTTTAATAAATTAAGTCCGATTCCAATCTGGAATACTACAGATTTTGGTTACCAAGTCGATATATCTTCGAATGGTGAGTATATAATCTCAGCAAACACCGAAGATATGTATTTATTTCATCGATCTAGCGCAAATCCAGTTGTAAATTATAGTATACCTTTAAGCAGCACATTGATATATTCAGCTGTGATATCATCTGATGCTAGTCGCGTTGCTGTTGGTTATCATGATTACCATCTCGCTGTATATCCGCAACTTGTTGAAACTCAATCATGGAACTATCATACTAATGGATTTATTTATGATGTTGATATTAGTGGTGATGGAAGCTATATTGTTGCAGGAAGTGGTGATGATAATGTTTATCTATTTGATTCTATGAGTTCAATTCCTTTATGGACTTATCAGACTGGAGATGAAGTATGGTCTGTGGCTATATCTGAGGATGGTAATTATATTGTTGCGGGTAGCGATGATGACAGTATCTATCTTTTTAATAGGAATTTTTCTTCTCCTTTAGAAATTGTTTCCACCAACGGAAATATTAGAACGGTTGAAATTTCAGATAATGGAAGATACTCTATTGCTGGGAATAGTGAAGGAGAAATATTTTTTCTAGATAGAGATAATCCATACTTTACAATTGATTATCTGAGTTTCTATATGACTTTTATTCAATATTACGCCATCATTAGTGCATTAATGATTGCAGGACTTGTAATATCTACCTTCACATTAAGAGCAATAAGAAAAAGGAGGGAGGTGTATAAGGAGGAGATCCTTGAGGAGGAGAGATTATCAATTGAATTTATTGAGTCCTTAGATAAAGAATATAAAAAATGGGATGAAAAAAATGGTACTAAAAAAGAAGATTAAAATTATTATTTTTATCATAATGATTAGTATTAACATTATACCAATAATATTGGTATTTCTCCCTTCTGGTGGAGGTTCGTGGAAGTACTTTCTTGGAAACGAGGACTCTTTTTATATACCATTAGACATATCAAATGATGGCAAATATATTGTCGTTGGAAAAGGTGATCAAATGCATTTATTTGAAAGTTCTAGTTCTCAACCAATTTGGAGTTATCGATTCGATCATGATATTACAAATTTGGCAATCTCTGACGATGGTTATTATATAATCACCTCAATTGAAATTGAAGATCGAGTATTTCTCTTTCATCGTTCTTCTTCAATACCATTATGGAGTTATACTATAGGAGATAGTATAAAAGATTTGGATTTATCATATAACGGGGAATATATCGTGGTTGGGTCACTTTATCTCTATCTCTTTCAAAGATCAAGCGAAGTACCAATATGGAATTTTAGTGAGATCAGTGGTGGGATATGGAGTGGTATAGATACCATGAAAATCAGTTCAGATGGTAATTATATTATCGCTGGAGAGCGTAATGATAGAATATTTTATTTTGAAAGAACATCATCTACACCACTTTGGACTTATACTCATAATACTTATCCAGTGAATTTAGCAATCTCTTCAAATGGAGCGTTTTGCGTATTTGGAGGAAATACAGGTATTTTTTTTTTCAATTCTGAAATCGAAGATCCCAAAACTTTTATATGGGAATATGGATATACTATAAACGATCTAGCGATATCATCCGATGCAAATCAAATTATAGCTGGTGGACTTTCGGGAAATTTCTATTTTTTCGAAAATAAAGCATCTATTCCAACTTTAGAGGGAGATACTAATTCAAGAGCCGAAGTTGCTATATCCACTGAAGGAAATTTCTTTTTAATTGGGTGCTATGATGGGAATTTTTATTTTTATAATAAAGATCAATCTGAACCCATTCTTACATTTCAATTAAATGCCATTATTGAAGATCTTGCAATTTCATCTGAAGGCAGATGTTTTGCTGCAACGACAATTAATTATTTGTTTGTAATTTTAAAAAATAACCCCGTAATTATTGAAGGGGTTCAAGCATTAACTTTCATTGGTTATATCTCATTAGGGGTAGTTCTTGCCTTAGATGCAGTAATTGGATTAACCTTCTTAATAAAAAGTAGACTTAAAACGGTTGATAGAGAGATAGAATTGCAAAGAGAAGAGAAAGTAAAAGAAAGTAGCAAAATTATAGACAGATTAGATAAAACTTACGAAGAATGGGAAGATGAGAAAGATAAAAAGAAAAATTAAGAAATTCTCTTTTTATATATTAAAATTTAATCAATTGCATATTATTATTAATTATGACCTTAAAATCAATAAAATATGAAAAATTAATGAAGCTTATTACAGATAAAAAGATCCCATTAGTAATTTGCGATTACGACATATTTAAGCAAAATCTCGAGAAATTAGGCCGTTTATTGAAGGAAAATAGAAAATTTATGCGATTATGTACAAAATCAGTGAGAGTCCCCGAATTAGTTAAATATGTGGAACAGCAAGAGTATGTAAATGGGATTTTTGCGTTTAATTCTGCTGAAGTATTATTCTATGCGAAAGAGTACCACATTAAAGATATTTTACTTGGATACCCTGTTTATTCCGAGATTGATGCTGAAGAATTATGCCAAGCAGCAAAGGTGGAAGGTGTTACCGTCACAGTCATGGTCGACAATATAAACCATGTAAAACTGCTTGAAACTCATGCAAAGGCAAATAATGTGGACCTTAATCTCTTAGTTGAGATTGATGTCTCCTATCGCTTTCTTGGTCAAACCGTGGGGGTTTTAAGAAGCCCTTTAAAAAAGAAAAATGAGATCTTACAATTAGCTGAAGCAATTGAGAATGTGGATAACCTTAGCTTAAGGGGGATTATGGGCTATGAGGCTCAAAATGCTAGTTTAGGTGATGATAAATTTCTTTATCGATGGGTGAAGAGTAAATCTCGGAAGTATGTCAATGCTATGCGACACGATATTGTAAATACGCTTATCGAAGCAGGATATACTATAGATGTTGTGAATGGAGG
>SDNN01000020.1 GCA_004524425.1 Promethearchaeota archaeon | reverse complement strand
CATGAAGTCATCATTCATACCACGAAGGAACTATGCATAGATGATCATCTTCTCGACTATGATTTATTTATTTTAAAATCTAAACAATTATTTTATCTTTATGCTGGTCATTACATAGAATCAAATGGCATCCCCGTTATACCATCACCAGAACTAAGCTATAAGATCAAGAATAGAATAGAAGCACACGAATTATTAAGAAAAGCCAATATAGTGACTCCACCTTATTTCATGGGAAAGGCAAATACTTTAGAAGATAAATTAAATCAATCAGAATTTCCTTTAATTAAAAAGCAAATCATGGGGTCTGGAAGTAAAGGAATTAGCATGATTAACACTCCCAATGATCTTGAATCATTTAAAAATGAATTGATATATTTAGAAAAGTTTATAGAAGGAACGCATTATTTAATTTATTTTATAGGAGATAAAATATGCTGTTATGAAAAACAACCACTGAAGGATGAACATTCCCCAGTCAAGAATGTTAAATTAACTCCAGATATAGAAAAGATTGTTCTTAAGTGGATGAAAAAAAATGATTTGCTCTTCGGACATTTAGATATGGTCAAGGAAAGTGTATCTAATAAATTATACGTTGTTGATCCAGGATCATTTCCCGAGTTTTCAAATTGGAAATGCAATCTTGAACCAGTTTCATCAATATCAGATCTTATCTTGGAGAGATTTGAGCAAATTAGATTATCATAATATAATTTGTATTAATTATTATTATTAATATAGAGGATCACAATCAAGTTAAGTTTGTAAGAACATGACTTCTCAAGAAAGCTCATATCAACTAAGTGAAAAGGAACTTTCCAAGATTTTTGGAACTCAGAGGGTTAAGTTATACAAGATAAAGTATATCATCTTTGACTTCGGAGGGGTTATGGTCGAAAAAACGTTTGTCTTAGACAATTTATTTCAAATCATTAACCATGATTTAGGTATCATAATTCCATTAGAAGATCCTCATTATAAAAAATATCGACGAGCATTGTCTTCGGGAAGAATCTCATCTAGAGAATTTTTAGAAAAAATATTTGACAGATATTATTATCCAACACGAAATAACGATAACAAAACTCTTAAAAAAACAAAAGTGAATATTGAGTATTATTTAGAGCTATGGTTCCAGATATATTCCCAATTTACAAATTTCTCATCTGAAATGGAAGAAATCATAGAAAGACTGCATCGAGCAGATTATGTTGTATGTCTGATGTCAAATACATTTGATATTCATGCCAAATCGAATGATCTTAAGGGTTTTTATGATATCTTTGATCACGTCTTTTTATCCAATGAAATTGGATTTAGGAAACCTGAATTAGAAAAATATAAACACGTGTTAAAGAAATTAGACACGAAACCAAAAAGATGCATTTTCATTGATGACAAGATCAGAAATTTAGTTCCTGCACGAGAATTGGGAATGATTGTCATTAGATTTGAATCAATTGAGAAATTTAAAGAACAATTGAATGATATGGGAATAGAAGACATAACTAGGAATTTACGCCATAAAATTAAGAAAAAATATAAAAAATATAAGATTAAGAAAAAAGCCTACAAAAAAGCTAAGAAAGCCTACAAGAAAGCTAAAAAGGAATATTTAAAGAAAAAGAAAAGATCTCTTAGTAAAAGAGACGAATTTCGAAGGAAACGTAAGGAATATGAAAAGAAGAAATTAGAATATATCAAGGAGAGAGAAAAGAAAAAAGAAGAATTGATTAAAAAAGTAAAATTTACATGAATTCTTTAAAATTTTCATTTTTTGGTGGGTTCAATCCATCAAGGAACTTCAAAAATCATTTTCAAAATGATCATCACAAAACGATAATCTATCAGAGATCCATTGCCTTAATTCTGTAATATATTTATCCACCGTATAATTTTGATCCCATATATTCAAATCAAGCTGCGCATAGCCTATGCATTCCCCATATATGCTCATGATCATGTTTGAAATCGATTCATTTGTCCATACCTCTTTCCTTAATGTATCCCATCTCTTACTACAATTTTCTCTGAAGGATTGATTTCCTAATAATCGATCAAATAATAGATTTTTTTCTCGTATTTTGGATTCAAGATCTAAAGTAGGATTTTCAAAATCTTCTGGTGTAGAAATATTTTGTCCAAATGTAAGGTCAAAATCCCAAGGAATTAAGGAAAATTTACTCGGATTTGAGACAGTAGTGTTATCTCTAATGAGAAAATAATTTTTGTTCCAAAAATCAAGATGGAGGATGAAATAATTGAATAAGAAAAAATCTATCAGATTAATCTCTTCAAATTTAGTATAAATACCCGTTGTTTCGTTAAAGAAATCAATATCTGACGTGCTAGAATTAATGAATGTAATTAGATTAACCATTACATCATCTATGATATAATAACCCTCATCTTCATTCGGCCAATCTTGTTCCCATTTATCTGGCTCATATACTGTAAGGTTAGAAGGATCTTTTGCCTGAAATATTAAACTATCATCAGTGTCATTATTGAGGTTTTCATTCAAGCCAAAGAGTTTTCTATCATTCTTTTCTGCAAGCAAATAGAGTCCTTGAAATTGTGCATTGAAATATAATAAAACATATCTCGATTTCGGCAAAATTGCGGTAGGATTATCAACTGAAAGAAGGTTGCGCCATAAATTAAATGACAATTTAAACCTGATTCTCGTATAATCATAATAACTGGCAAAAAGTTGCCAATCGTCATCATCTCTCATCCCAAGAAGAGGTTCACCTTTAGAAAGTTCCAATCTGTATCCTTTTTTTGGATAGGTTGCTGTGGTTTCTCCTCTTATCTTGATTCTTGCTTTCATCGGATCTATTTCTTCAGAAGATTCGCTACTTTCGAGCTCAAATATGCAATTGGAATAGTTTTCATTATCTAATTCTTCATAACACGTGATAGATATGATTGGAAAATCAAGCTCATCATCAGAAGAGTCTTTTTTCTTTTCTTTGGGGTAAGGAAAATAAATTAAAATAAGAATCGTGGATAACGTTATAATTGAGATTATCGCAAGTGATATCAGACTTTTTTTACGCCTTGATCGTGGTAATTTATTTTCAAAATGCACGTAGGATGACATGATGCCATTTAGTTAAGAATTACTGAGATTATATTACTAAATATTATATATGAATTTTATTTTAATAAATTTCACGAGGAATAATAAAAAGAGCTAGATTTAATAAATGAAGTACATGTGTATGGATTGGATTAAGTATTAAAGTTTATTTTTCTTCGGGAGGATTCTCTTCCCCTGCTTTTGCCTGTTTCTCTTCTTGCTCTTTATTGAATTCTTCAACTTTTTCCATCACGGATTCAGATGCTTCAGGTGGTGTTGGTAGTTTTTCAAAAGTTTCAATGAATTTTATATCTCCAATCTCTAAGTGAGTTTGTAAATCCATGGCTAAGCCAAATTTGAAATATGTTAGATTTTGAAAAATATACATTTTGGGGATTTCAAATGTAATGGAATTTTCCTCTTTATCATGATGCATGTTAAAATCTGCTACATGCTCTTCGGGAATTCCTTTTGAAACCATGAATTGTTTGACTTTTTCATCAAAATCTTCTATTTTATCAATAATTTCTAAATTATAATCTACATTTTGCCCAGCTAACGGATGATTATAGTCAACTATGACTTTTCCCTGGGTTATTCTTATTACTGTACCCCTTTGCGCCTGTGCCTGTTTACTTTGCTTTACAAACTCTTGTCCAATTTCAGGATTCTTTCCATTATTCATCTTCCTGAATTTAGCAATTCCAATTCTTTCTATTTTATTTGGATCTCGCTTTCCAAAAGCTTTTGAAGGTGGAATCCTCACTGACTTTTTTTCAAAATATTTCATGCTTTTAATGGTTTCAGTAAGCCCTTCATTAACAAAGCCTGGCTTTCCTACAATGACAAATTCGGGTGCATAATATCCTTGTCGCTCCCTTTCTTCTTCATATATGCCTGCTTTTTTAGCATCTTCTACTGAAGAGACGCGAAACACCTTTCCCTTCTGTGTCTTTGCAGTTATTTTAACCAAGACGAAATCGCCTTCTTCCACCTCTTTACCAGCTAATTTCTTCCTTTTCTCTTCTAATTTTTTAAGTTCTTCTTCTGATTTTTTGTCTTCTTCTTTATCCCCCGCAATGGGTTCTTCAGTAGTTTCGACTTCACCGGATTGCTCTTCAATTAATTCTTTCGCACTTTTGATAAATTTTTCAGCCGTGGCTTCTCCAATGCCTTTGATTTCAAGCAGTTTTTCAACCTCAGCATTAGCCAATTTTTCCACGGTATCAATACCCGCTTCTTTCAGGTCATCAACTTTTTTTCCTAAACCTTTTACGTTTTCTAAGTTAAGGCTCATAATTCATCAATTCCAATTATTTAGAAAAGAGTAGCATTTAAATTATAGTTATAAGTTAATTTTGAAAATCTTCTATACCTTTTAGACTTTTCTACTCTTCTTTTAATAACCTCTTTAATAATTCATCAAGAAACTGGAGCATATAAAATGTCTAATTGATCTGCATATCTTTTAACTTCCTGCATTTCTTGGGAGCTAGGACGACGATTGATCTCAGGGTATTGATGTGCTTTATACTGGGGCCGATATTGCCCCATTATATTAACTACACAATTAGGAATTTCTTTTGCCACGTAGTCTAATATTGGTTTTGAACAGCACTCTACATGGTTTGGCATCACTAAGTGTCTGATGATAATTTCGCCGCTTCCCTCATCATGTATCCTCTTATGATTACGAGCTAAAATGTCATAATAATTCTTAATACCTGAATATTTCTCAGCACATTCATTATTTCCATATTTGAAATCGGGTAGCCAAAAGTCCATGAAATCAATTATCAAGGAAAGAGACTCCTCAGTTAAATAAAAATTAGAATTCCAAAGTTGGCAGATGTTTGATGTCTGATGCTTCAAACTTCCAACAATGGTATGAATGTTGGGGATGGGATCTCCTCCAACATAATTAATGTTTATTGCTCCCTTGTCTACTAATCTTTCGGCTAAGCTTGCTAACTTTTTTTCTGTAACCTTGGTTGCAATATCCTCAAGGTCCCTTTTTCCCTTCCAAGCTTGAGAAATGTCATAGTTTTGACAAAAAACACAACCAAAATTACAAGATTGAAAAAAAATGGTTCCACTTGGAATTAAGACACTTTCTTCTCCCATATGTATAAACGCGGAGGTAACGTATGAGCCCTTGTTCAATTGGCAATAGCCTGTATCACCTTCAATTCGATTTACCTCACATCTTCTTTCACAAAAAATGCAGCTCTCAAGATATTTCAGTGCTATAGATTTAGCTAAATCTACGTAAGATTTACTCTTGACCTCACGATTTTTAAGAACTTCTATGTTTTCTTCTAAAAGCTTTCGAAATTCAATGGATTTTTTTTTCAAGAGTAATTCTAAATTACGTATAGAATCAGTGTCATCAAAATCACAATCTAATGTATTTGCTATAAGGTATCTCGCAATAGCTTTTTGATCGATGATTCCTTTATAATGTGAAAATCTTTTCAAGATTTCTTCATTTTCCCAAACTGAGATCGAGTCTGGGCGTAAAAATTTAAAAACCATCGTAAAAATACATTCAGTTATATTTCAAAACTTAACCATTTTATAATATTTTCGAGAAATTTTATATTATCCCCTGCGTCGATACCAAAATCACTATCCTCGATCATCCATTCCGATGAGCCAATGGTCACGCATCTTCCGTTAAAAAATTCACTTACGACGCAAACTGGAACTGGACCTACTTCATCGACATCATCATCAGAAAAATATTTGAATTCTGCTTTTTCTGAGGTTACGATTATATCTTCCACATCTTCTTCTGTTAGATTGAAAAAAGTGCAATTCGGTAGCACGACTTCAGTAATTCCTTTAGTAATAGGATGGGAAAATAATTCCGTTATCAAGACATTTTTCTTCTTTACTAGAAAATTAGATCCCATTTCCAACACTTTCCCATTCCAAAATCTTCGCACTCCTGTCATTTTATATAAGACTCTAATGGAACCTTGTTTCATGGGAATATCTTGATCTCCTCCAGCTCCAGAAGCCAATAGAAGACCTCCACCTTCCCCCACAAATCTTTTTAGATCTTTTAGTTGGTCAGGTGTGAATTTGTCTTTTTTACTACTTTTCGAATGTTGGATATTTCCAATGAATAATATGTCAAAATCTTCGATGAGATCAAAAGTTAATTCTTCATTTTTATCTATGTAATCAATATCATAATCATCCTCACCTAGCGAAAATTCTGGAAACTCCTCGAGCTGCTCGTTATGCGATAAATCAACAATAATTTTATAGGACATTTTTTATATTGAAGTTAAAACAATGTTAAATATTGTCTATTTTTCTGAGTTTATTAATATAATTTACTTTTATTAAGATATGCTATTACTAAAAAAGTTTTTTCTTTTACTCTTTTAAACTTTACGCTTCAATAAGATTTATATAAAATGAGTGGTCATTAATAAGGATTTAATAAACAGAAAAAAACCCTATGAAAAAAATTATTTAATTGGTAGGAAATCTCTTTCTGCGGGACCTTGCTTTTTTATGACTGCAATATCAATTCCATTTCCGCTTGCCATGTCTCGAATGATGGATGAAGTGACTGCTTGAATTGCTATTTTTTTTCCTTCTTCAATGTTTAGATCGTCTTTATATTTAGCCTCTAATACACCAAAAGAAAAATTTTGTCCACTTCCTACGGCAACATATTTTTCAGGTAAGATGGATCCATATGCTCCTATATCCAAAATAATAGGACCTTCTTCTTCTGTGACTCCACCAAGAATATGCCCTACTTGAAATGGAAACATTTTATGTTGATATAATATGTTTGAAAGCAGTCTTCCAGCTGCTTTAATGGGTATAGGTCTTTCTTTCTCTAATTGATAAATGGTTGTCTCTGCTTTCAAGACGTCCACGAGATATTGTGCATCAGCAACGGAACCTGCGATGGTTAAATAAAGATGCTCTTGAATTTTATGTAATTTTTCTGCCGTTTTACTGGCTATAAAATATGCCATTGTAGCTCTTTTATCCGTGGCCAATATTACTGCATCCTTACAGGTTAATCCCACGGTTGTTGTACCTGAACTAAAAGTATTTTTATTAATTAATTCATCCTTTGAATGATTTTTAAAATAAGCATCTTCTATTACAGAATTCCTTAAAATCTTGGAATTATGAGATTTTAATAATTCTTCTTTTCTCATAATTTCTTTAAAGATATTTACTTTAATAATTTTTTTCTAATTAGATATAAATTTAAGAAGAATTTACATGTAAGTTTTAGAATCCTTCATGTTAACAAATCTAGTCTAATTGGATATCGACGTTATTGTTTCTTGAATATTTCAAAGCTTCTTCATTATCCTCAAAAATTTTAAGGATATCAAACTCTCCAATTATCCTCCTGCATCCCACGTAGATTTCTGTTATTGGGCGAGTAACATTGCTTGGTTTTAAATATACTTTTATTAAACACAGTTTTTTTCCTTCTAATGTTAATGCTTTACATTTTTCACATACTTTAGGTCCACGGGCACAATGAATTGGAACCATCTTCTTGATAATTTTAACAGAATCCATGATAATAAACGCCTTTAATGTAAGTCTAGTTTTTATTTTTCAATATAATCTTATAATTTAAATAATATAAATTATAATCTCAAGACTATAGATTTCATGATTTGTCATAATCAAAAATTAAAGGACAATTATAAGCTTATTTTAGCTTATAAGAAAATTCCGGATATATTTTCTTTTTAATGACATTTAAAGGATGAAAATGATAATCTTTAATGGTAAAGAATATAGGACTGAGAATGATGACCTTAGTTTAAATGAATTAGGAATCTCAAAAATAAGCCAAATTAAAGGATTAGCAGAATTAAAAAGTTTAATTCGATTAAACCTAAGCGATAATAATATAAGAGATATAGAAGGTCTTAATAACCTTATAAATTTAGAGCGGCTTGATCTTAGTGGAAACCAAATCAGGGAACTAAAAGGTTTGGACAAATTAACTAAATTAGAAAAACTATTCCTCCATCATAATAAAATAAAAGATATAGCAGGCACTGAACTCTTACAAAAACTGAAAATCTTGGATTTAAACCATAATAACATCAATGAAATAAAAGGACTCGAAGAAAATTACCGTATTGAAGCATTGAATCTTGGCAATAATGATATTTCTGAAATTAAAAACTTGGATCAATTGATAAAGATAATGGTTTTAAATCTTGAAGGTAATCAGATAGGGGAAATAAAAAATCTGGAAGAATTGATCACTCTAAATATTTTGAATCTCAATAATAATGCTATTACGGAAATAAATGGCCTTGAAACCCTAGAAGAGCTGATAAGATTAGATCTTTCAGATAATAAAATCAGATCCGTTGAAGGAATAGAAAAGTTAAAAACTTTAAGAATTTTAAATCTGAGTAATAATAGGATCTCTGATATAGAAATTTTAATGGATTTACCGAATCTAATTAAAATAAATCTTGAAAATAACTCAATTCCTCCAAATCAAATAAAAAAACTAAATGAAAAAATAAATTTTAATAAAAACAATCTTACGCGCCGCACTTTCAGAAGATAAATTAAATTTCATGCTTAGCCATAAATATTTAAAATTATATTCAATAAAAATTAATTATTTATCTTCTCGGATTTCAATACCATCAGGTAGTGAGACACTATCGGTAGAAATGCCCTCTGCTTTTCTGAAATAATCATAAGTTCTTTCTCCAGCCATCTTCATGTAATCTTTTAATTCTTTATCGATTTCAGGTGTCAACTCATATTCCTTAAAATTGTTCAAGATATCTTTAATTTTTTCTGTAGTTGAATCTATTATCTCTTTTGATCCTTTTTTGCGCCAGGTGCTTCTGCGGTTTCTATCAAGTAGTTTGGGCATGTACAATTCCTTTTTCATGAAATTTCTCGTGTGTCTTTCACTTAAAAAGGTTGCGCCTGGTTTTGTTTCCGTGGCAACTTTCTTTATCACATCTAATCCGATTCTTTCTTCATTAACTTCAATTCCCTCGAAAGCGCGATTAATCATGCCTGCAATCTCATCGTCAATTAAAAGTAATTCTAATGCTTCCGCCAAAGTAGCTTCGTATGTTCCCGCACAGGTGATGTAATTGATACCAGCTTGAGCTGCAAACATTAAAGTTTGGTATCTCTCAAGACCATTTTGAATATCAAAACACTTTGAATCAGTCACTCCTCCCAATCCTCTTGAAGGAATGTTATAATATCTAGCTAATTGAGCTATTCCAGCAGTCATGAGACCCGTTTCAACTGACCCTATAGCTGAATTTCCAGATCGCATGTCAGTTATATGAGAAACCGTTCCAAAGAATACTGGTGCGCCCCGATTGTACATCTGAGATATGACAATCCCCGCAATAATTTCAGCATTAGTTTGAGTTAAAAGGCCTGCCATTGTTACAGGAGCAGAAGTTCCAGCTAAAGCCTCGGGAGCTACTATGGTTGGTTGCTTGTATTTAGCAAAAACTTCAAGACCATTAGTCATTAGTGTTGGCAAATGAAGGGGGCTCGTGGGATTCATAAAGCCAATCAAGCGTGGCCTTTTTATTAAATCATCTTCCCCTCCTACAAGAATAGACAGCATATTCATTGCATCTTGACTCGCAACCCGCCCATAGCATCCTGAACCATAAGGCTTTTTTGTATTTTTAGCCCAGACATAAATGCATTCAGTATGAACGGTAAGATACTTGACATCCGATGGCCAAACATCTATGTGCGATGCCATTACATGTTCTAAACTATCAACTATTCGTATTTGATTTATATTATCGTCTAAAACAACTTTTCTATATCCTCTCTTCTTGTTTGGATCGTATATGCGAACTGGAGTACCAATCGTTCCAAATTGCGTGCTAGTAGTATTCACTTCAAAGGAAAAGGAACCATCCCTTCCATATAACCTAAAAGAACTGGGAACAGTCTTTAAAAATTCATTTATGATTGACTCTGGAAATCTTACAAAATTAGAATTATTATCAACTTCAGCCCCGTATCCTTTAAGTAACCTACGGCAATCCTCAGCATCTACTTTAATTCCTACTTCGCCCAATAATTTCAAGGTAGCTGAATGAATTGTTTCTATTTCATCCTTCGAGAGAACTTCTAACTTATTTAATTTCATCTTTAAAAATCACGTTGAATTAATATATATCTCAATTTAAATTTAGAATTTTATTAACAAGTGATACAGCTTCAATAGCATCATCTGCCCATCCATCTGCTCCAATCTCTTCTGCCCAGGTATCTGAGGTGGGACTACCTCCAACGATTATCCTGTATTTGTCTCGAATACCGCGGTTTTTTAATTCCTTTATTAATTGTCTTTGAAAATCCATGGACATGGTGAGAAGAGAAGACATGGCAATTATTTGGGCACCCACTTCTTCTGCTTTCTCGATAAATCTGGATGCCGGCACATCAACACCTAAATTATATACTTCAAATCCATTGGAGAAAAGAAAAGAGCTGACTAGATCCTTCCCAATTGAATGAACATCACTCTCTACAGTACCGATAACGACTTTCCCTTTGGTTTCTTTTTCTTCACCTGAAGCTCTTATAACCGGATCTAAAACTTCATCTATAACGATTTTCACGGTTTCAGCTGACCCAATCAAATCGGGAAGGAAAATTTCTTCATTTTCAAATTGATCTCCAATAAATCTCATTATATCTCCAATCATCGATAAGAGTTCAGCTGCTGAGGCTTCATCATTCTCAATAGCATTCTTACATAAATTTCTTAATCCATCTTCGTCCCATTCTATAACATAATCTTTCATTTTTTCTTGTAGCGACAATTAGCTCACAACTTTTAACTTATATCATTTGACATATTAATTTATAACTATAAAATCTTTATTTTTAAAAAATCTTTTTCAAAAAGTAGATAAATTGAAGGTTTATTTATTATCCTATAAGTTTTGCTTGAAATAAACTAAGGAAATTGAAAAAATAGTAGAAAACAAAAGAAATTACAGAAGAGGTTTTTATAAATAATGAAATTAAGCCAATTGCAAGTATTAGCGGATGATGAGATCGATTTAATTCATAAATCAACGCTTGAATTATTAGAATCAGTAGGCGTGATGATTGAATCAGCAGAGGCCAAAGCTTTATTAAAAGAAAATGGTGCGATTGTAAGTGATGATAGTAATAATAATTGGGTAAAATTTCCTCAAGAGCTTGTTATGGAGCAATTGAAACATGTTCCTGATTCTTTTACACTATGGGGCCCTGACGAGTCATTTTCTTTTACTGTAGATACAAAATCAACTCAGTTTGCAACCGTTGGTACACCCGTGAAAATATATGATCCCCAAAGTAAAAAAGAAGTACGTAAAACTCTTTTGGAAGATACCATCAAACAAATTAGAATTGTAGACAGTTTAAAAAATATCATGTGTTCCCATGTTGATGTTTGGCCTAATGATATTCCATTTTTAGAGCTTCATTGTCATGCAATAAAAGCCTGGGCGGAAAATAGCAGAAAAGCATATGGACTTGGTTGTTATGGAAGATTAGCTTCTCAAGATATGATGAATCTTACTTCTATTATAGTAGGTGGTGAAGAAAAGTTAATTAAAAAACCACGCTTGATTGGCTTTTTTAATCCCACGAGCCCGCTAATGTTGACCAAGATCATGTTAAATGGCCTTTTTATATTTGCTAAATATGAACAACCCACTATTATTGCCCCTGCAGCCAGTGCAGGTTCAACAGCGCCAGTCACTTTAGCAGGATTGATAACTCAAACAAACATGGAAATTTTAGCGTCAATCACCTTAACTCAGTTAATAAAAAGAGGAGCACCAGTATTTTATTCTACGATGTCAGCACCAATGGATCCTTCAACTGGAAATGTAGCATGGGGTTCGATAGAGACTGGATTAATTACCTCTGCTTTTGCACAATTAGGAAGGTATTATAACATCCCATCCCGTGGTCCAGGTGCCGTGACGGAATCAAAGTGTTTTGATATTCAAAATGGATTTGAACGATTCATGACCTTATTATGTGCTGCTAGTTCTGGTATCAATTACATCACCTGTGCGGGAACATATGAATCATCCTTAGCGGAAGCTTTAGAATTATTAGTAATAGATGATGAATTGATTGACATAATCAAAAGAGGAATGGATGGAATCCGAGTTAATGATGACACTATTGGTAAAGAAGAGATAACTAAAATTGCTTCATCTACTAGAAACTTTTTAGGAACGAAACATTCCGTAAAAAACATAAGAAAGGAAATTTTTGTTCCTAAACTCGTTGATAGAGACAGGCGTGGCACGTGGAAAAAGCATGGCTCAAAAGATATTATTCAAAGAGCACGTGATAAAGTAGATAAGATTTTAGAAAAGCAAAAAGGACCGGGTCTCTCTCCAGAAGTCGAACAAAAAATAGAAGAATATACCAAGAAAGTTGCATCTCGGACAATGGATTACTATGAGAAAGCCGAAGGTATGGAAAGAACTAAGGAAGGAGGATCAGTACCTGGTATTAATCTTGACTAAAAATATTCTAAATTTTTTACAATTAATAGCAGCAATTTTTAACTTATTTTAAACTTATAAAAACAAGAAGGATAAATATTAGTAAAAAAGTGCTTAACATGGAAGAAAAAGGAAAGGATTTAGCATATTCTGAAAAAATTAAAAAGAGACGTGAGAAATGGGATAAATTAAGTTTTGAAACTCAATTAATAAGGGCGGGTGAAGACCCTTATCCAGAAACTTCACATAGCATTCGCACACCCCTTTATGCTGCAAAATCTTATACGTATGATACCATGGATGAGTTGTTAAAAGGTCATTTTTTTTATTCACGGACGGAAAATCCTACTTTATTTGCCCTGGATCAAAAGTTGGCAACCTTACACCACGGAGAGCAGGCACTTTGCGTTGCTTCGGGAATGGCAGCGGTTCATCTAGCCTGTTCAAGTGTCCTCCAAAAAAGAATTGAGAGGATAAGACCTAGAAAAATAAAAGACTTGTTGCCACAAAATAATCCAGAGAAAATACCTAACATGATCATTCACAAGAATCAATATACTGGCTCATATCGTCTATTTACAAAAATATACCCTCAGATGGGAATTGAATTCAAAAGAGTGAACATGTGTAAGTTTGATGAAGTGACAAAAGCCATTGATGATAATACAAAACTATTATATATCGAGACACCTGCTAATCCCACTAATGACATTATTGACATCCAAGCTTATGCTGATTTAATTCATGATAATAATGGAAAATGCGTGGTGGATAATACTTGGGCGTCTCCCTCATTGCAAAAACCACTTGATAACGGTGCTGATCTGGTTGTCGAAAGCTTAACTAAGTACATAAATGGACATGGCGATTGTTTAGGAGGTGCCATAGTTGGAAAAGAAAACTCCATAAGAGACATCCGATATTTCTGGCAAGAAACTCAGGGACAAGTCATGAGCCCTTTTAATGCGTGGTTAATACTTCGCGGCATGCGGACGCTTGGTCTTCGAATGGAAAGACACTGTTCAAATGCCTTAAAAATAGCACGATATTTAGAAGACCATCCAAAAATTAGAGACGTAATTTATCCAGGGCTAGAAAGTCACCCTGGTCATGAACTTGCCAAGAAACAAATGAAAGGTTTCGGTGGAATGGTCTGTTTTGAACTAGCTACTCAGGAAATGAGTTACAAATTCATTAATCTGTTAAAATTAATCAAAGTAGGAGTCTCGTTGGGAGATACCACTTCGCTCATAGAGTACACTGGAATCATGACTGGTATCGATCTTGCTGGATGGGAACGTAGATCCATGGGGATTTCAGACACGCATTTCAGATTTTCAGTCGGTTTAGAAGATCCTGATGATTTAATCTTGGATTTAGAACAAGCATTAAGTAAATTATGAATTAGATTTCATTAAATAATGAACTTCTTTCTCAAAACTGAAAAAAATTCATATTTAAAATAGATTTTAATATTTTTTTAAACAAAAAATAAAAAAAATAAGAATATCCTCGTTTATTTTTATTTACTTGCGGCTAAACGTTCTTTTTTCTTTGTATGCAATTCTCTCATTTGTTCTTTCATTTCTGCTATTTTCTCCTTGGTATAAGGATAAAAGTATAAGCAGATCAGTGAAGCTATTATGGCGAGACCTGGAAACACTACAACTATGAGCCTGAGTCCTAGAAGTAGATCGGCATCTGGATTCGGAGCATACTCCTCCCATCCAGTTGATACAAATACTAAAGATATAGTTACAATCGAGAGTATCATTGCAAGACGCATGAAAAACAGTGAAATGCCAATAAACGTGCCTTCGCGCCGAACACCCGTTTTTAATTCATCGTCATCGATTATATCAGCTACTATGAGCCAAATGAAATATAACATGCCTCCAAATCCGACTCCTGCAACAATGAACGTGATGAGTACGGGCAGGTAGGTAGTGAAGATCAATAAGGGTAGTGTTGCAATAAAATATGCTATCATGGAAAGAGCATATCCCTTTCTACTCCCCAATTTAAGATCAACCTTCATCCATATTGCTACTGAAAGAATTGCTACAAAAAAGAGTACTGCGAGTAAAAGTGACGTTTCGAATGGAGAAATATTTAGTATATGCTTACCATATAAAGGTATGGTTGTTGCGAGTACTAATATCATGTATTCATGAAGGAAGAACATGACGACATAAAGCAAATATCCCTTATTTTTAAAGGTATATTTCATGCCCTCGATAAAACTAAATCCATGGATGTGGTCTTGCTTGAATTCAGTCCGCTCTTTTATTCCCCATTTTATAGTGATCAATAACGTCAAACCCACGATAATGCTCGTCACAATTCCATTTAATAGATAACCGGATTGCTCTGTAAGATCTTCGATAAATATACCAGGGACTATGAATGCCATGATTATTCCGAGAGTAGTTAAAACTTGCTTCATCGTATTCACTTCAGCTCTCTCCTCCACCGTGGTGTAAAGCTCTGGAAAACACGTATCGATGAGAGTAACCATTGTATAGAACGTATCATAACATACTAAGAGAATAAACAGGTAAATAAAGGTGAGAAAATGATTGTCAGTTGGAGGTATCCAGAGGATTATCTCAATGATGAGGATCGGAATTGTACCTATTATAATGAAAGGTTTTCTCCTGCCCCATCTTGTATGCGTTCTGTCCGAGAGGTAGCCAATTAATGGGTCATTGATCGCATTCCAGACTGTCCACATGACAAATGCCAGCATGATATAACTCACTGGTAGCCCGACAGCCGTGAAATAAAAGGTAAAAACCCACACGTTGAAAGCACCATTAATGAACCACTGGGAGAATGAACCGGTTGCAAAGCTCAATTTTTGTTTCTTTCCGAAACCTGATGATTCCATTTTAATCGTTTAATTTTTATAATTTTTGTACTAGTTGATAAAAAAGTATATTATTAATCAAACTTGTTTTAAAGTTTTAAATAATTTTTGTTATTATATAATATATTTTTTAATTAGAATAAAGAGGAACCTCTCATGCTAAAAGCTGAAATTATCTTGCTATCCAATAATGTATGTTTACCTTTTCAAAAGCTAAATAAAGAATTTGAGTTTATAGAATTTAATAAATTATTCGCTACAAAATCACTTGCCGAACACGGAATTGGATTTCTCATAAATATTTATGATTTAGTTAATCTTGATGACGAATGGAATGTTCCGCTTCTAAAGAAAATCATATTTGATACGGGAGGACCAAATTTTACTTTCCTTCACAATTTAGATATTCGAGGTTATAACTTACATGATGTAAATCATATTGTCTTATCTCATTATCATTACGACCATACGGGCTCTTTATATAAAATATTGGAAAGAATGGATGATGCTGTTCAAGTAATTTGCCATACTGATGCAAAATATGAAAGATTTTTTAGAAGATCCGATGACGTTAAAGACTCTGATCTTAAGGGTAAAACAAGAGAGCAGATTTCTCACTTATTAGCAGAGTCTAAAATTGTAAATCAAGTACCTATTGATTTAGATAAAATTGAAAAGCTCAAAGGGAAAATCTTTTTCTCACGAACTTCGTATGAATTATTGAATCAGAAAGGATTAAAAATTATTGTAAGTGGAGAAATTCCAAGGAAACATGAGATAGAAGACTTCAGTAGCTTTTTTTCCCTGCAAGAAGGAATTCTTAAAGTTGACAAAATAAAGGATGATAAATGTCTAATATTAGAATTTGATAATCATTCAATCCTGTTGCTCGGATGTTGCCATTCAGGTCTCATGAACACGCTAGATTATGTAAAAGGTATAACTGACAAACCAATCAGTCATATAATTGGTGGGTTTCATATGGCCAGTGCCAGTGAGGAACAAATTAGCGCGACAATAGAATATTTGAGAAGTTTCCAAAATTATGATAAACCGTTATACTTATTTCCTATTCATTGTACTGGAAATAAATTCATCCAACATGTCAACAGAATTAAATTTCCAGAGATAAAAGCGTTTGATTGTAGTGTAGGAACTGTATTTAATTTCAATACCTCTTTTTAAAATAAGAAAGACAATTTAACTGCGTGAGCCTTCAATTCTTAATAATTTTGATTTAAGTTCATGTTGCCATTCATCGCCATTATAACCGCCAAAACCTCCAAGCGAACCATTATTTTTGATCACGCGATGACACGGTATGATGAGAGGTAGAGGATTTCTTCTCATAACATTACCCACTGCTCTGTAAGCTCTTGAGCCTATATTTTTACCGATCTCAGAATATGAGATGGTTTCACCATATTTCACGTTATTAATTAAATAATTTATAACTTTTAAAGAAAAATCCGTGGAAAATTTAGCTTTTAAATTTAAATCAATATCAGCTTCTGAAATCGCATCAAATAACTCAATTTTTTGGCCTGAAAAATAATCCTCTAATAAATTTATAATTTTCTGAATAAGCTTTTTCTCATTTGCATCCCTATACTCTTTTTCGATAGATTGTTCATTCCTGCCATGATCCAATAAATTATCTTCATTCGAAAAGAACTCGATCCTATTTAAGAGTAGACGCTTCCTTTCTTTTAAATATTCATAAGAAATAAAAATATAGAGTTTAATAAATTTTGATTTGAAATAAGTAAATGAAAAAAATGTTCACCTCAGTTTTAGCTAACTAAAAATGAATATAATAACTTTAAAATTTGTTTCGATTTGCATAATTATTTATAATATTTCTCTATTATAAAATTGAGATTTTATATAACTAAAATTTAAATAAATGGAATATGATTTTGAATATACTTGCTAATAACAATTAATAGAGTAAAAAAATCATGGTTAAAAAAAATTTAAAATCAATGATCGATAACATAGAGGAAAAAGAAGAAATTACCTCACGATTGGAAGAAAAAGTAGAAACTTTAACGGTGCTAGTTGATAAACAGAAAAAGATAATAAATCAACAAACAGCGATAATCGATCAACAAAAAGAAAAACTATCAAAAATGGTCGACGTTCCAGACGATATTAGAGAGTTAAGGGAGGTTATAGGAACTCAGAGAGCTGAAATAAATGAAAAAGAAAGTGAATTAGAACATACGAAAGGATTATTAGTACAAGCTCAAAAAGAACTTGAATTAACCTTAAATCGAATGAATCCCACGCAAATTAAAGTAGAAGCTGCACTTGATACAATCGGAAAATTAAAGGAGGAATTAGCTCAAAAAAATTCAGAGCTCATGATTAAAAATGAAACCATAAAAACCTTAACGAACAAATATAATGAAGCAGAAATTACGGCTAAAAGCCTATTAAAACGATTAGAGGGAATTGAAGAAGGAGTATCTAAAAAAGACCTTGAGGAATTAAAAGTTAAGCATTCAGAAGAGAGAAAAAAATTGAAATCAGAAATAACAAAATTAGAATCCCAATTATTAGATCAGAAGTTAGAATACGATGAAAAAATTACTGAAGCAAAAGACATGGCTGAAAGATATGAAGATTTAGTTAAGAAATTAGAAGATTTCCAACAAAAAAATAATCAGGCGAACGAGAAGATCAAAAGTCTTGAAGCAAGTCAGGTTGATCTGAAAGAATATAAAAAGAACACCTTTCCTAAATTAAAGACTCTTGAGAAATTAAGGGTCGTGATGGAAGAGGATCCACTCTTTAGAGCTTATTTTATCATAGAAGAAGTGGGACACATTTCCTTGGATGATTTAAGAGCAGCAGTAGGTTCACCCATAGTGGTAGTCAAAAAGGATGTTGAAAAGTTACAGAAATTAGATCTGGTTGAAATGAATGACGTTGGTAAGATATCTATCAAAAAGATAGAAGCAGAATAATTTATTCTATTCTCTTTATAAATTTGGATTAACTAATTTCTCATGAATTCAAGTCTTTAGTTAAAAGGAGTAATAATTTATTAATTAAAGAGATGTTGAGAGATTTTTATACGCTAGCTAATTCCTTATATAACCCAGGTAAGGCTTTTTTATATTTGCCATTGGGAATTTTATCTAAAAGCTCAGCAGCTATTTTTTTAAGTATCTCACGATATTTATGAGGCTTTTCATCACGTCTGAGTAATAGAGCGATGACATAATTCTCAACTGAAATGAAATCTTCGCCGACTCCTGAGAAGAATGAAACTACTTTATTATTTTTTAGAGAAATTGAAGCAAAACCAGGTTTTAATGACTGATAACGATGAGAACTATACACTTGGGTCAACAAATTATTAGTGATTTTAAGATTTTCTGGATAAAAGCCTTCATTTATAGGCCCTATCTCATTGTCCCATCTAATGATAAGTATTCCAACCGGCAATAATATACACCTTTATATCGTAAGATGAATAAATTGTAATTTATTTAAAACTTTTAATGAATTAAAGTTTTTTATTTATTTAATATCCCTTAATTATTTAAATCTAAGGCAAAGAAAAATTTAAATTACAATACAATTTTTGATTATTGTTTACCCTCTATGCTAAAGGAAAATAAAAGAAAAATTCTCACGCCTAGAATTGGTTTTTTATTTTCTTGAAACTCAACGGGAGGGATTACCGAGCATGGTCAATTTTTAATTGAACCATCATTAAAAGGCCATTGGTCGCTTGAAATATGGGTCAAGACCGATTAAAGGTGCTGGACTTAAGATCCAGTGGCAGAGGCCTTCGTGGGTTCGAATCCCACTCCCTCCATTTTTTATTTTTGCTTAATTTTCTTTTAGAAGGCTATAATGTGAAATTATAATAATTAAGTAACAATTTGATAAAGATCATTTTACTATATCTAAATAAAAATATAAATAAATGTGAATTAATCAATATCACCTCAAAGTAGGGTGAATAGAAATTTCAGATTATTTTTCTTTAGGATTATCCATTGAATATCTAATCATTACTCATAAAGAAAGCCAAGGAATTATCTACATTAAGAATGCCTATGATATTCACTTAGATCCCCAATTTATTGAAGCTTTCCGAGAAGCAACTCAACAGAGATTAATCAATTTAGCAGAAAGAGAAGCTGAGGTTGAGCAGGGAACATTAGTGGGTAAGTTTTTCCTTAGTAGGTCTGGGAAATTCACATGGAACACGCTAGTATTAAATCAGAAACCCACAATTTTTTCTCGAGAAGCATTAAATTGGTTTTCGATTGAATTTGAGAATTATTTCGGAAATGTTGTACAAAATTTATATACAGAATTTAATGGTGATATCTCCATTCTTCAGAAAAAAACGAGGGATAAAAAATCTATTGACCAATTGATTGAAGAGGTGTTTCATCTTAGCTTAAGGGTTCCTCACGAGATTGGATCATTACGTCATAAAAAGGCTAGTTCAGAATTAAAAAAACTATACACGCTTGCTAAACAGCTTGAACGGAAAAAAAAGGAAGGAATATCACTTGAAACCTTAATCGATCATGCTAAAGAAAAGTTAAATTTAGAAGAAGGAAACGTGATTGATTTAATATATAAATTACGTAAAAAAGAAATTCTAAAGCCGATTTTTTCAGAGAAGATTAAAGCATTACAGGTTTAAAATACTTTTTTGATTTCTTGACCTTTTAAGATAAAAATTATTAAAGCTGATCATTAGGCATGTAAAGAGAAATATTAATTAGATGCTCTTTCTATTTGTGCTTTGAATTAGATTACATTCAAACTTTAGCAATCATGTTCTTTATTTAGTAAATGATTTCTGCCTGTGAGAAATAATAGATTTTTATATAAAATGGAAGAAAAAGATTCGAAAGAAGAGTCAAAAAAGAAGGTTCTTCATTTAGAAGGATGTTCATTTTTTATTGATACAAACAATTTAGTAAATTTTTCAATGATTAGTCCCATAATTGAAAAATTTGATAAAGATGCTCTATCGAGAATAAATCATGTTATTCATGGTATTAAATTTTACGTGGGCGGTCATCAATGGCACGAATCGGAAATTGGTTATGTTAAATTCCCAACCTATGAATTAAATTTGAATACTCGAACTCTACTAGTTTATCTTTCAAGAATTTTTCAATTGGGATATAAGAGATGGATGAAGTTGCCATACGGTGCGTTAAAACGTTATATTTGGGAATCTTTTTGTCATGAAATAATCATGATGTTAACCCATGTCATTAGGCTTGATTTATCCTTGGCCGATAAAGTGAAAACAAGTTATTTATCTGTACTTGATAATTATACAAAAGAAATCGTTAACAATTTATTTAATCACATTCCTCAGGATTTACCTCGGGTGAATTTCATCAAAATTAATAACATGTTATGGCATGAGCCCGTTCCTGAAAATTTAGGTTTTTTAAACGTTTTATATCTCAGAGAGATTGTCCAATTAAAAAAAGCAATCTCTCGCACTAAAACCTCCCATTTTGAAAAAACAAAAATCTTTAATGAACTAAGAAAAATTAAGTTAGGTTACAAATATGAATACAATCTATCAGAACTCATTAATTATTGCATCCACAGCGAGTATTTTGAAAAGGTA
This sequence comes from Promethearchaeota archaeon, assembly GCA_004524425.1. The sequence goes on along the minus strand of SDNN01000020.1, from coordinate 2,383 downwards.
TTTGCCAATAACTCAGGTGCGTATCAAAAAATTCGTCGAGAATTCTTTTATAAAGCGAAGCGATTGATATTAAACTTGTTCAAGGAATATGAGATTACTCAAGAATTACATAAATATAAGGATGCTTCAAATCGAACTCATTTCTTTTTATCTCATGAAACTTTTGAAAGAGTAAAAAGTGCGTGTCTACAATCTTGCATAGCTAAAATAAAGAATAACATAATAGAAATTTATGAAAGATTCAGAAATTTTTATTCAAAATGCCCTATATGCAATAGAGAGGGTATAAATCAAACAACATGCGAAAAAATATTCTTTTCAAGCAAATATAGTTATTTTAAGGAAATTCTAATAGATAAAATGAATGATTTCGATTCGATGGATGAATTAAATGATTCAATAATATATTTTGGCATACCTTGTGAATCTTGTTTCCAGTTTACAAAAAATATACAAGGCAAATATTCCGAGTTTAATCAGATGCAAAAATTTATCTTGAAATATGGGACCTGTCCAGTATGCGGAAAGAAAAATCATGCAGATTATCTCATTTCCTTTTATCATGATGCATCAAAAAAGGAACTTAGAGATTATTTAATAAAAATTATGAAAATACCAGAAAAAATGAGAAAATTCAACCTAAATATCGGTATTCCTTGTTGTAATTGTTTTGAGCAAGTTTTTAGTGAAGAACCCAATTGCGTGATATCAAACCGTTAGAGATTTTTAAATTAGCAATTGATAAATTAATCAACTTCCTTAGTTTTGATATCGCGAGCATCTAAGGAAACTCCACAATATGGACAATAAGATACGTTTTCTTCACTAATTTTTCTCTTACATTTAGGACACGTTACTTTAGAAGCAAGTTCTATGGGTATGCTATGAGTCACATTTTCTAAAGTATTTCTTAGAAGCTCTCTGACTGCTTCTAGTTTTTCATTTTTTTCATCCTTAGAAAATGAATGGATATAAATGGATGATAATTCAATCAGAAAGTTCTCAATAAACTTTACTTGATCATAAAAATTTTTATTTACCTTTATTTTTAGTATTCTCTCCCCTGCTTCTGTCAAATAATAAACTTTTTTTATTGGCCCTAATGGACTTTTTACTTGTTTATGTTTGATAAATCCGTCTTTATTTAGTTTGGAAAGAATAGGATATATGGTACCGGATTGAGCTTTCCACGTACCTGAAAATATCTCATTTAATTTATGAATTAGATCATAACCGGAGATATTTTTACTATTAAATATGGTCTCAAGTATGGTAAATTCCAATGGGGTTAACTTATCCTTTTTGAGGAGATTTTTCATCTCTGCTTCCATTAGTTTTATATCTTCTTTAAGATCTAAGAATTTTCCTAGCCACATGTTTTAAAATTCTTTTATTTATTCATCCTTTTTCTCAATTTTTCCATTTCTTTTTCTACTGCTCTTTGTTTTCGAGAAATTCTTTCTCCTTCTGGCGATATTTTAGTCTTGCATAGTATGATGTAAATTATATTAAATGCTACGGCTCCAACACCTATAAATAATGCCGGATAAAAAGCCCAAGTAAGTTCATTAAGAGTAACGTAATTTATCATAAATAATAAGAGCACGACTGTTGAATATCCTGAAATTGTGAATATCACCAACCGTTTTGTCATCGGATATACCCCTCTAGCCCAGAGAATGTACGCAACTAAATGCATGGTTAATCCAATCAACCAGCCAAAAAATGGAAAAGCCACCCATAAAAATTCTGGTAGAGTCAATATATTAATTATCAAAAGCATTGCATTCACTAAACAGAATATTGCTAAATGTATTTTAACAGAAATTTTTGCATCATATTTCTGTTCAGCGATCCGGCGTAAACTCTCTTCTGAAAATGGTGCTGACATTTTATTATTACTCCATAATTGCTATGTAGATTTAACAAATATTATCATATATATCTTTATTTATCCATTCCTAATAAAAAATGTATCTATGATAAATGAATTAATTCTTCATATCTTATAGAATAATGAGATACCATTAACTGGTTTACATATCTCAACCGTACATGGTTTTCCAAATTCCCATATATATTTTTTTGAAATTTGTTTTTTGAGATCTGATGATTTTAATTGTTCAGCTAAAATCATGCAACAACCTCCTAATCCTGCTCCCGAAATTTGAGCCCCATATATTCCATCATACTGATTTGCTAAATCTATGATAAAGTCTATCTCAGGGATACTACACCCATAACCTCCAGGTATTTCCTCAAGATTAGAGTTCGTGTCAATTAATTCTTTTAGAAAATCGTCAGTAATGTCATTATTATAATTAGTTTTTTTAAGATTCTGATCAAAGGTTGAGACACGGTCACCATAATGAGAGATGTTCAT
>SDNN01000167.1 GCA_004524425.1 Promethearchaeota archaeon | reverse complement strand
TATAGCTATTAATGTAACTTATTCTTCAAAAAATCATCATTTGAAGTATTAGATGATAATTGGAATGAGGTCAATTTAAATGACACTTGAACAAATTGGGATTGGAATATTCATCCTCATTGGAATCGTTTTGATCATTATTGGTATAGTGGGATACATCTTTTTTGGTTTATTATTACCTTTTGCTGTGTTTTTAGTAATCGGCGGTATAGTCGTGATCATCATAACTATTGCGATATCCTATATAATGCTTTAACTTAAATTTTAAATCTAATCTCTATTTTTTTTATTTTAAAAAAACATGAATTCTTTTCTTTGAAGTAATGTTAATTTAGAACTCATGCTTGTCAATTATTACAGGTAAAAGTAGCTTGAATAATTTTTTCATTCCTTTATTTTTCAAGAATCTAAAAATCGAGGTTTCGGGATACATGTTAAAATAGTGTGTTTTTTCCAGCATTTTAAACGTTTTAAATCGTAAAAATGGATTAATTCCATTTATATTTGAAATTATGTCAGGAATTAACTTGTTTAAAAGATTTCTATCGATATTTATCGCGGCAGAAAGATATCCGTATTTAATTGCTACTTTATTTCTTATTTCGTCGAGATCATTTATTTTTTCTTCTGAAATTATATCATTTTTTTTTAATGGAATCAGTTTTACTAACTTTTTATTCTCAATCTCAATTATAAATGCTGAAGTAAAAGCATTTTTAATATACTCTATTCTGCTGTAATTCTTCTTATTTATCGAAGTTAAAATAATCAAAATCCGTGAATTCATCCCGAAATTAGTTTCAATCATGTTGAATAAAAGATCAGGAATAGCCCAGTGCGATAATTTTTTAAGATTGATATTCAAACCAAGCATTCTTAAAAAGAATCTATAAACATTATTATAAACAAGAGGACGAGGTATCACATACCAAAAATTACCATGGTTTCTTAGTCCAAAAAGAACTTTCTGCATTAATAATTCTATTTTGTTATTATCTAATGGAAAATCTAATTCGAATAAATTTAATAAGATTGATATTATATCACTCTGATTTAAGAAGAATGCACTAGCTGATTTTGATTGTTTTTTAAGAGTGTCTAAGATTTCCTTAGGGTTGTCTTCATTAATGTTGATTCCAAATTCTTCTGGAAGTTTTAATTTTAATTGAATATCAGATTTATCCTTAATAAATAAGAAGATAAGGTTAATTTCTTGAGAATTAAGAAAAATTGAGGTGTTAGCTTCAGGTAAAATGTCCAGAAAGAATTTGAATAAAGAAGAGAGTTGGAACCCATTTAAAAAAATCGTTAATCCTTTCAAAAATTTAAATAAATTAGGTTTCGGGAAGATATAAATTAAATCCTCTTTGACTAGCTTTTGGACGAGGTTTAAGAAGCCAATCATGAATTTTTTATTCGCTATAATAGGCAGATGTTTACTATATTCATTTATCTCATTAATCGCCTCTTTTTTAAAAATTCTCAAGGTTGAAATTTTCAAGCCATAATTTTTAACTATTGCTAATTGAATTTCATGAAAAAATTCATCAATACTTTTGATATATTCTTCTGGAATTTCTATTATTTCAGTAGGAATCTTCTGAAATGATTCATGAACTCCTGGATACCTTGTTTCATAAAGGAAAATATCTAATACCTCGTTGGCATCGTCAGAGATTATCAAATCAAGAATATTTTGCTGATCATTAATAAATATGGGATAAAGAGACTTAAAAATCTGATACAAAATTCCCGCATCCAAGTTTATGGGGGTAAGAGGAATTCGGACGATTTCTTGAAACTTATCTTTATCCTCTAATATCTCTACTTTTGAATTATAATTAATTATTTTTAACCAATTTTTTATAATTTCTGAATCTAGCAATTTAAAGAGCCTCCCATGAATCTAATTGTTTAGTGATTTTAGAATTTAAAAGAGAATAATTTGTTGATAGAAGTAAATTTAAGACGGGCAATTTATGTTTACTAAAATATTTAATCAATAATTCCAAGGAATCATGAATATTTGGAGGATTTCCAGGTAATCTCAATATATTAATATCTCCATGTGATTTTGCTTTTTTTGTTGATTTTTTATTAACTCCAAAATTACGATTTTTAGTGCTTTTTATCGCATCATCTCCAAAAATGATGATATTATCTAAAAATTCAGGTTCGGGAGGATCCTCTCCAACCAAAAAGGAAAGCATTGAGAGATATTTTAAGTCTTTCATCAAATATAGATCGATAAAATTTAAGAATTGATAAGCCCGGTTAAAATCAGTTAGTTTAACGTTCCCAGATTTAATAGAAATGTTATAAATCTTTAAATCTTCAAGTTTAGAAATACCTCTTTCGATTTTAATTTTAACTTCATCGATGGATTCTCCAATGATTTTAATTTTTGATTGATCGGAAATGCCTAAATTTCGTTGTTTTGCCTTAAGTAGTAAAATATTTTCACTTGATTCAGAATCCATGATTTTTTGAGAAATTAAATCAACTGCTATTGCATCATTTCCAATAACCATCAAATTAGTCTTCCTTAAATTAGAATCTCTAAATATCATGGGGCCTGCTCTTTCTAGAATGTAGAAGAGATCATTTACTATTAAATCGGGTTTTTTAATAGCAAATAGATCTAACATCCTTGAGGCCAAAAGCTCTTTGCTTTTTTCCAGGGTCTCACTATTACTGTTTTTAATGATATCCTCTTGATCTTTATTTGAAACTATTGAAAAAGAATTATTTAAAGATAATCTATAATCAAATATGGGTTCTACAACAACCTGATTTACAGAGATTAATTTGTCCGAATTTAAGATAATTTCAGGTATTAAATAATTATTATTATTTATTTCTTTTGTTGAAAACTCTGATTTTTTTATGTTTTTTAATTTTTGGGTTGAAATATTTTTAACATGATAATAATCACTATTATCCAAGAATATTAATTCTGCTCCAATAACTTCAAAAAAATCTTCAAGCCCTATTGAATCTGAAATAGCTTTGATTGAAGTTTTAAATGAAGGAAAGCTTCCTACACATATTCGCTTGGCTCCTGAAGTAATACAAGATTGAATGATGGCATTTAAAGTATCCAAATTAGTAATTGAAGGAATTCCACTTGGTAAGGTTAAATTACATTTAATAAATACTTGATCTCCTTCGGTAATGAATTTTCGCATGCCGCCCAATTTTTCAATTCCAGAAAGATAGCATTCGCTAGGAGAGTTCCCTTTACTAATTACAATTTCAGTATCTTCCATATTTGATTCTGCCATCATGTTAAAATTAGTTTGGATAATTCATTTTAATTAAAATAATTTTATAATATTATAATAGATTTTTAAATTAATCCTTTAGTGAAGTGATGAAAATCAATAAAAAAAAATCGATAAAGCTACAACTGAATCAATTAAATTTCAATGTTCCAAATGACACGATGGGGATCGATATTGGACAAAGTCTCACCAAACTTGCTCATGTTGAAAGCGAGAATGAATTAAATCTAATATTATTATCAACAGAAAAGGAGCAAGATGATCTCATGGATATTTTAGACCCCATAAAATTAAAATTCAAAAATTTTAACTTCACTGGAGGGAGGGCTTTTAATGTATTTAATGAATATTCAAAAGAATCAAATGCTAACTTATTAGATGAATTCCATTCAAATGCTAAAGGAATAGAAATTCTTTATAATTTGTACAAAAAAAAAAAATTACCGAAGTCATTAATAATAAATATCGGGACAGGAACTTCGATCTTATTAAAAAATCAAAATATTGTACATTTAGGGGGAAGTGCTTTAGGTGGTGGTTTTTTCATGGGCTTAATTAAGGTATTATTCAACTTAAGTGACTTTAAAAACGCATTAAAGTTGGCAGAAAAAGGCAGTAGATATAATGTTGATTTAAAGGTTTCAGATATTTACGACAAGAATGATCATCGAGTAGATAGGATCTTTAAAGAATATACTGCTGCTTCATTCGGCAAGATATTGAGTGATAGCAAACCAAAAGAAATAAAGAAAGAAGATTTTTTAAATGCGTTAATTTGCCTCATTGGAGAAAACATTGGAACCATCGCAAACTTATTCGCTAAAGATAATGAGGTTAGTAATTTAGTATTTTGTGGAGGATTTTTAATTGAAAATATTATTCTCAAAAGAATTTTATCAACGGTTACTAAGCTTCATCATCACAATCCAATCTTCTTGAAAAATTCGGAATATTGTGGAGCAATTGGCGCCCTTTTAAGTTAATCAAATTGATTATCAATTAATTCTATCGTCTTTAAACATACTGCTAAAAAATCTTCTAATACTTTTTTATCGATATTCTCAGGAGTGTCTTCTATGGAATGCCAGTTGGGGGCTTTTCTTCTTCCCTTTTCTGTTCCCATTAAGGCTGCCGCTTTATATCCCTCATGGATATATCGACACGCGTCACAGGATCCTATAATTAACCGTCCTTTTTTTAAAGGTAAAATACCTGGTCTTTCTTTTCTAATTTCTTCATGAGCTTTTAATAAAAGTTCGTTAATTTCTTCGCTATAATTTGCCTTATGCATGTCCTTTTCTAAAATCATCATTTCATCAGCGTCACCACATTGTTCTAATACAATAACGTGAGATCCATCTAAGATGCCTAATTTTCCATATTTTTCGACAAATGCTTTTGCCCCTTTATCTCCGACTTCTTCACTACCCATTGATCCAACCCACACCTCAACATTTTTAGGTCTATGTATGCTTAAGTATTTACCAATTGCCACTGCTACAGCACTTCCTGCCAGGTTATCGTTTGCCCCTAATACAACCGTATTTCCTGAAAACCCCCGGATTACCCATATAAAAAGAGGAAATATGACAATAAGGGGGATGAAGTAAAAAAGATCTAATATTGTAATAGAAAAAATCCACCAGCGTAATAATATTATCGAAGAACCATAGATTAATTGAAGGATAAATTTCAATACTGAAAAGGTAATGGTATGAAATAAAAAATACACGCCTAAAACAATTCTATATACAGGTGGTTTTTTTTCATAGGTAGCGATTTTCATTTGCTTGGCACTATCGGTATGACCTTCAAAAATAATTCTAGACTTTACCGATCCCGAAGGTTTTATAATACCATATGTATTACTCGAAATTCCTTTCTTAAATAGGAACTTAATCCATTCCTTCATCAAAACTAATTCACTATATAGGATTAATAAGCCCAACAAGATAAAAACTAAGGAGAAGATTGGAAAAGGAAACATGAGAGGCATGAATAGAATAGATATTCCGCTCAATATCCCAGCAACTTTTATAAGTCCTTGGGGATAGAGTCCAGGATATGTTTCAAATTCGTCGAGAACTGTTTCATCACAATACTTATCTAATTCTTTCTTGATCCATTTATTAGAATCCGTTTCTTCCTTAGTGCATGAATAGCGGGGGCCAAATTTTTTGCAGATGGTATCAATGAAATTGTACATGCAGTCAGAATAAGATTCATTTATATCCATTTTTCCTTAACTCAGAAATCAATCGAATGATTTTTTTTAATAATTAAATTTAGACATGAAGTTATTTATAGATAATCTTCACTAGTGATGTATAGACCATTCTTCTGAAGGTTAGCTTTAAGATTGTGTGCCCCTTTGGAGATTTCTAATCATCGTAATAATATAAAATTAATCTCATAGCAATACTATAGAAGGGGCACAACAATTAGTAGGAATTGCAAGCTAATTAACTTTTATGAGAAAAAATAAAAAAAGAATTTGAAAAAAGAGTAATTTTCTCATTCTGCTAAAGAATGTTCCTTTAACATGTCTTTATTTGTTTTCCCTAATCTTATCGCTAACTCCGCAATGATGGCATCTAAATATGTGAATGCAACTTGCTCAAATGCAGTCCCTTCAGGAGTGAGTATGGCAGTATCATCCTCATCCGTAGTTCTATCTCTTTTTGACCGTCCTTTCAATTTAATGGTAATATCCCCCATCCGACCAATCACAGTTTCTGGATGAGAAGTTATGGTGACGATGCCATGAGGTTTAATTCGATTCACATAATTGTTTAATAAGCTTACGACAATTGGAGTGGTCCCTGAACCAGACAACACAATTAAAAGATCTTTTTCACGCATGGAAGGATTACTAGTTAAATTAGTAATCATGTATACTTTAGCTCCTAAATGGACTAATCTTGTAGCAAAACATTGTAATATAAAGGCGCTCCTGCCCGAAGCTAGCAAGAAAAATCTTCTCTTATTTATGATCCCATCATGAACTAATTCAATGAATTTTTTGGTATGCTTGAAATACTTTGGTTTGTTGAGGTGTTCGATGTTTTCTTGAAGATATTTCATGATTAATTCCATGGATTCAAACAAGATCTTTCTTGC
>SDNN01000166.1 GCA_004524425.1 Promethearchaeota archaeon | reverse complement strand
TTGGACTATTTGATTAAATATACCAAATCGATTGAATTCCAGCTCTCCTTCAATCACGATATCATATGCATTTAAGTAACATTCGGTTGCCTGAATGTAATCCTCAATCTTCCAGAAATTATCCCCCGCTTTGATTAAGTGTTTATAAGCCATTTCATAATTGCTTAATTCCTTAAACACATTTGCTGCATCGATGAAGTTCATGGCGGCTTCGGGATAATCTTCAATTTTTTCAGAATAATTTCCCGCCAGAATAAAACAAGAGGCGGATTCAATTAAATTATTATTTATGTCAAGATAACATAAACCCGCGCCCCTGTAATATCGAGCAATCTTCTGGAATTCTTCTTCTTTCTTCTCAAGACTTTCCGCTAAATCAATATAAGCGCTCGATTCTTTTTTAGAATAAATAATGAACTGATCTTGATTATCAATGCGCTTGTACAAATTCTTGAGGATTTGGCTCACTTGTGCTAAAGCTAAACAGTCACCTTTCTCCTCAAAATCTTGATAAAGATCAGAAAAATAATCAATTGCATCCAAGATCACGTTATTTGATTGATTATATTCATCTAATTCCTCATGACAAGACGCTATCTGTTGGTAGGAAAAGGAGATGAGATCAATATAATTGTACACTTTCGCAAATTCTACCACTCCTTCATAGAATAAAATGGCATTCTTATAATCTCCTATTTTCACGTATAATTCGGCAACATTTTGATAGTTTTGCGCCAATTTTCTGGTATCAACATTACCATTTTCACTAAAATCCTGAATGAGATTTATTTCTTGTGTTAAATATTCAATGCTCTTGAGGACGTTATCCTTTTGAGCTTTTTGATCAGATAATTTCTCCTTATATATATCCGCGATTCTTAAATAAATTTCAGCAATCTCATGCAATTTCGCCTGCATGACATAGTTCTCAATTAGTCTATTCCAGAGTTTTATGTTATGTTCATATAATTCCACAGCAAATTCATAACCGAGCTCTTCTAATGACTCGGCTGCTGAATATAAGAAGTCTCCTGCATCATAAGGATCCCCCAATTTAGCAATTTCATTTGAAAATTTTATTGAATTTTTTATCAACCGATTTATCCTTTTCTTTCGTTCCCTTGAATCCTCAACCAATTTAATGTTATCAACGGAGGTTCTCAAATCTTCAAGGAATTGAGTATAGTCTAAATAATCCTCCTCTTCTAATATCTCTTAATCAACTCAAAATTGCTAACTATAGGATACTTATGCAAGAAAATTAATCCAAACATAAAAAGAAATGGTTTTTCTTTTTAAAAATGATAAAATTTAAAAGGCTTAGATTGCATGTCTCAAGATCACACGAAAAATCAACTTTTTACCTGCATGGCTTACACTTGTTGAGACGAATTGAAATGAAAAAACACTACATATAAATACAAAACTTATTGGAATTAAAGGACAATAAATATAAATATAAAAACAATTTTATAATTATTAGCAAATAACCTTCAAGGTATTAAAATGAAACAAGTTTCCGAACTTTTACAAACTGGAATTTATGAGACCTTTACCCCCGAAAAAACCATGACTGTTAAAGATCTTCTCGTAGAGCTTGATCTCGAAGAAAAATACTTTGGCATCCTGGTAAATGGAGTTAAGGCAGACGAATCAACGAAAATCTCTCCCGAGGATTCAATTGTCATACTCCCTCACATAGCAGGGGGCAGGTAGAATAAAAACAATTTTTTTATTCTCTTTTTTTAAAACATGGAAAAAATTAAAGTGCAATTCATTTTTAACTTGTCTTAATTGAATCATTAGCTAAGCATTTAATAATTCCTTATTTACTAACAATTATGTTAAAAACTTTTAAATAATATTAAGAAGAACATTTTAATCAACTTTAAATTAAAGAAATTCCAATAGTGTTATTTAATATGGCAAAAACCTGGATGGTAATAGTTGGTATTTTATTAATTGTGATATTCATCATACCCATGATACTTCTGCTCAATCTAGTATTGCAATTGAATACTCTTAGTAGAAGTTTTCAGTCTATGGTAATAGGTGCGTTCGGTTTTTCACTACTAATGATTGTGATAGGAATTATTCTCATATTTCTTGGATATAAAAGACAGTAACCTAAATGATAAATCAGTTCATTTTAATTTCACACTTTTTTGAAATTTAAAATGAAATTTTTATTTTAATTTCACCCTTAAAAGATCTCTTGCCAATACCGTATTTGGAAAGATTTCTTTTGCTTCTTGGAGCAATATTTTGTCATCTTCTTGATATCTGGAGGAGATGTGGGTTAATATCAATTGTTGAGCATTCATCCTTTTAGCATCTATTGCGGCATCTACCGAGGTGGAGTGTAATTTTTCTTCAGCGATGTCCTGAAGCTTTTTTGAAAATGTCGCCTCATGGATCAAAACATCGGAATTTTTTCCTAGCTCTATTAATGTGTCACACGGAGCAGTATCTGATGAGTAAGTAATCATCCGTCCGGATCTTTGAGGGCCGATTATTTGTTCTTTCACGGGATCGATTTTTTTTCCCTCAAATTCAATAATATTACCAGCTTGTAATTTCTTCCAAAGATGGCTTTCTGGAATTCCAAGTTCCCTAGCGCGTTCAGGATTGAATTTACCATAACGCGGTTTTTCTACAAACGCATAAGCGTAAGTAAGGATCGAGTGTTTCACCACAGCATATTTTAAAAAGAATCTCTTAGTGTCGAGAGTAATATTAGTTTCTAATTTACGTGTATTTGAGGGCATTTCATAATCAAGGCCTTCGTGTTCGATTATCAACTGGTTTAAATGATCAATTTCTATTATTTTAATGGGATAATTTGTTTTTAAACCTAATATTTTTCTATGAAGATACAAGTAAAGAAATAAGTTTGGAGGCCCTATAATGGTAAGAGGAGCAGTTCTCTCAATTAAAGAGAACCTAAAGAGAAGACCGGGGAGCCCTATGACGTGATCTCCATGAAAATGAGAAATTAGTATTTTTAATGGTTTATTAAATTTTAATCCTGCTTCAATAAATCTTCTCTGTACATCTTCTCCACAGTCAAATAGAATGGTATGATTTCGATATTTAATGGCCACTGAAGATAAATTTCTATCCTTGATAGGGGATGCCGCACTGGTACCTAAAAAGATTATTTCAAGCATTGAAATTCAAAAAAATTAGTCTACTTACATAATGTTATTTTTCTCTTAATTTAGAGATTTCTAATCTCTGTTGAATGTTTTCTTTCTTGAGCTCCTCAACAAAGCTTTCTAATTCCTTCATTCTTAAAATTAGTTGTTCCTCATTTGAGGCTATTAAATTATCCTTTTCTTGCGTTATACCCTTCTGATCGTCTTGTTGATTCTGATGAGGAATTTCTGGGCCCGATCTTTTACCTGATTCCTTGAGATGAGCGTTTTGGAATTGTAATTTGTCAGCGTTCTTAAGATTTTTATATTCCTCTAATTCAGTTTCAAGAGCTCTAATCCTCATTCTAGATTTATTTAATTTTTTCTGCAAATCTTCCGTTAAATTTAGGATTGGACTTTTAGAAGATTCTAATGTCTTATTTTCTGGAGTTGCCTCCTCGATTTTTTCAAATCTGGAGATGATCTTTTCTAAATCATTAATCTTTTCATCTCTGTCCTCTAGTTTTTGCTTCAACTCTACTATCGTACTTTTTAAATCCTTAACGAGTAATTGACTTTCACCATCTCTTCGTTTTTTAGTTTTCTGCTTGTATATCTCCATTTTTTTTTCCAGGATATCAATTTTTTTTCCAGATTTCCTTAATTTTTTCTGCATTTTTTTTACTTGTCCTTTTGACAACGATTCTCCTTTTTGACTTGCATCTGATGGGAGGAATTCTTCCAATTTTTTATTTAACTCTAATACTCTTGCTTTCAAGGCTTCAATTCCCTCTTTCTTAAGTTCTTCTTGTAACTTGGATATTGTCATTTGTTGTCTATTTATTTTGACTTGCAATTCTTTAATCAAGACTTCAAACGGTTCTTTCTTCTCCTCTATTCTTATAACAGGGTGCTCTTCTTTTTTAGTAGCTTGTTCAAACTTGTGCTGGAAATCGATCTTTTCTTTTCTTAAATAACCCATTCTATCTTTTAAATCTCTTATAGTTCTGTCCTTCTCTTCGAGTTCAATCTCTAATTTTGCGATCTTTCCTTTTTTCCATTGTTTTTTGGTTAATTTTGAATCTTCATCTGGAATGCACGATTCTAATTGCATTACATTTTCCTCTAAGTGTGCAATTCTATCCAAGTATTTATTTATTTCATTTTCTTTATGTTCTAACTGGATTTCTAAATCAGAGACTTTGCGTCTAAGTTCTTCTTCTGACATTTGTTGAATTAAATTTAAATTATTTGAACTGGTCTTTAATAATTTTAATTATAACTATTTTAATAATTAAATCTTTACACTTCTAAAAAGGCATTTTCATTTCTTAGTAATATCCTATGATAATTGATGAAGATACCATTGGTTGAATAAAAAAATATCCTTTAGCTTGAATTAAAAAGAGTCGAGTTCTTGTTAAAAAATGGTACTATTTCATGGTTGTTAAATGGTCTTTTTCTTCAATTGTTCATTCAAATTATTTATTCTTTCTAATCGCATGTCTATCAAAGGATCTGAAATTTCTGACCTGTGAGATTCTATTTGATTAATCAATTCGTTTATGATTTCTTCCTTCAGGTTAAGCATTATTTTTAAATTTTTAAGTTTATTCTTCTTTTTTTGTAGTTTATTTCTAAGTTTTTCAAGTTCTTCATCTTTTAATTCAACCAGAAATAGGAGATTATCGCTTGTTTCTTCTTGGGAATTTTTCAATGAGAGAACATACTTATTCAACTTCTTATTCTCAATTTTCAAATTCTCTATCTCTTCATCTTTTTGCTCTAATTTTTTAGTATATTTATCGCTGGATTTTATTTGTTGCTTAAGTTCTTGCATGGTAAGATTTTGTTTATTAATTTTTGACTGCAATTCGTTCACTAAAATCTCGAAAGGTGGTTTTTCTTCTTCAAGTCGTATTACAATGGAATCCCTATTCTTTTCCCGATTATATTTTTCCACTTCGTGCTGAAATTTAATTTTCTCCTTTCTAAGACTTCCCATTCTATTTTTTAATTCTCTTATCTTCCTATCTTTCTCTTCTAGAGCAATTTCATACTTGGCTATTATGGCTTTCTTTAATACTTTCTTAGAATTTAATATATTATCCTCTGGAATCACTGCTTCAAGTTTCATGACCATTTCTTCAAGTTCTCCAATTCTATCTATATATTGAATTATTTCAGCTTCCTTACAATCCAAATTATTTTCCAAATCGACAATGCGAGATTTTAAATCATCTTGAGCCATTTTCTGATGGTTCACTATCACGTGAATTAGTAAATTCTATAATTTAATAACATGTCAAAAAAATCGTTTGTCATGAGCAAGATCTTAAACTCATTTGATTTTTTATTCTAAAAAATAATAGACTACTCTTTTTAATACATTTCGAAATCTTTTATGGTAAATGTTTTATCGATTTTTTTCATGATGGGAATGAGACTTAGAAGGCTAAATACAGTCATTATTCCAAATATTACAGCAACAGCAATGAAAGGAACATATAGGGGTGGTAAATATGCTCTCTCTAAGAATATTGTAGAATTTATTATCATTCCTATCGATAAACTTAATATAATCGAGGGAATGATGACAAATAATGATTCATAAAATAAGATCCTCTTTATTGATTTTCTTTTTGTCCCCAATGCGCGCATTATCAAGATATCTTTAGCTTTTTCTACTAATCCCGCTTTCTGGTAATTATATAATGAAAAAATGGCGACTAATCCCATGATAATGATTAAAAAGATCGGATATAGAGTTAAACTTGCAAGATAATCCAAGTTTTTATCAAATATCCTGTCTAAATAAAAACAAGTGAATTCTGAACCCAATTCATCTCTTATAAGCTCCTTCAAATCATCCTTGAGATCCTTATACGAATTTGCTTCAATTTCCAATAAGAGAATATTAATTTCATCATTAGTGAAATTTAATTCTTCTTGAAAAATGTTAAGACTAATATATCCCGCATAACCCCCATAAAAGCTATCAATTATAACTCCTGAGATGTGAAATCTGTGGCTTAAATCTTCTATTCGCATGCTTTGTTCCAAGGCATATTCGAAAAAATTATACGCAAGACCATCACCAATCGTCATGTTATCACTTTCATCATCCTCGTCAAACCACCTTCCCTCAATTTCAAAGTCTTGGATAAGATCGTCATGATTAATTCCTATGATAGGATACACGCCATCTCTACCTTCTCCAACCACTCTATATCCTCCCGTTCCTTCCTCCCCATAATAATAGTAATACCCATCCAATTCTTCAACATCACT
>SDNN01000165.1 GCA_004524425.1 Promethearchaeota archaeon | reverse complement strand
TCAATTCGGAGAATTTATAGAATTTCCGGCAGCTCATCCAATTCAAGGATTGCATTCGAAACTAATGACTAAATTTAATTTACAAAATTCAATATTTAAAAATATTGAAAAGTTATTGAACTATTTCAAGGTTGATTAAAACTGGCCATTTTAGATTTAATACATGCTTATGGACATCATAACGTCTTATGTACTCATAAATCTACCATAGAAATTACAAAAAAAAATTATTTATCTAAGAGAGGAGATTGCATACTGGGTGTAAATGCATCAAAATCATGTAAAGAACTTAATCTTGAATTGAAAAAAATTATAAGAAAAGAAAAAAAAATAAAGGTAATTATAAAGATTGGAGATTTAACGGATACCTTTTACGGATTTGGTAATAAAAATTTAGCGTTAAGAGACGAGGAGGATCTGGTTTTTCGAAAAAGTAGATTTTTATGTGATCGAACGGTATTAATAAATTGTAATAAGGCTGCGAAAGATTTAGATCCCAAATTAATTGAAAAATTAAAAATTCCAAATACCAAATTCTCAATATGCTTTGAAATTAATGATGAAAACTAATCAAAATGAAACCGAGCAGTATCAATTTCTTAAGTTGGAAAAAAAGAATGCTCAAAAGTTTTTAAACTTCATAAAAAATAATTTTAAAAATGAATCAGTAATAAATAATGAATTTAAAATTTTGAAAGAAAGCAAATATATATTATTTCCGCTTGTCAAGAATGCAGAAATTATTGAAAGCATACAAAATTTATTACAAAATAAGTTTCCTTTTGAAATTAAGACCAGAAAACCCCTTAGAAATGCAGGCTATAAATATAGGACGATTGATGAGGCTTTAAAACATGAACTTCAAGAAGAAAATTTGGACTTAATTCCAAGGTCTTATGACATTATCGGAGATATAGCAATCATCGAATTTGATAAATTTAATTCACGCAAAAAAGGGCATGATAAATCATTAAAAAAAAAGATAGCAAAAGCAATAACACTTGTCAATAATAATGTAGAATCAGTCTATGAAAAAACTAGTAAAATCAAGGGGACCTATCGTTTAAGAGAAATGAAGCATCTCCATGGTGTTAAAAAGACGGAAACCATTCACAAAGAAAACCATTGTTATTTCAAATTAGATATTAAAAAGACATTTTTCACTCCTAGATTAGTATTTGAGCGTAAAAGAATTTCACAAAGTGATATTAGTATACATGAACTGATCATGGATTTGTTTGCTGGAGTAGGTCCTTTCTCAATTCAAATTGCCAAAATTAATGAAGTGGTCTTGCATTCCTTCGATGTTAATCCATTCTCGTTTGATTATTTAAAAGAAAATATCAATTTGAATGAAATAAAAGGAAATATTATTCCTCATAACTTAGATATCAAACAATTATTAAAAACCTCGAATGATTTAGGTCAAGATTTGAAGAGCAAGGCAGATAGAATCCTCATGAATTTACCTGAAAATAGTCTGGAATACTTAGATGTGGCGTGTTTCTTAATGAAACCCTCAGGAGGTATTTTACATTCATATCAGTTTTGTGAAAAGCCAAATCCTGTAGAATTGGCAGAAGAGAATCTAAAAAATGCTTTAAAGGATCATGGTTGGGTATTAGAGGGCCTCAATGATGCGAGGATAGTTAAAGCCTTTTCTCCTAAAAAGGAATTAGTTGTATTAGATGCCAAAATAAGGAGAAGTGAGTTTTGATGACACAAATATCAATCTCATTTTCAATAACGAGTCTATTTAGATAATTTTTCTCCCTCGGACAAATGGCTCCATGATTGTGGGCTTGAATAGATTGATCATTTCCAATACCTCTGTATAAAAACCTAGGATTTTATTGTCTTTTGTAAAGAATCCAATGATGAATTTTGAAGAATCAACGTTTAATGCTATGAATCTTGTATCCTTGTAATTTATGAATTGACAATAGTTTTTTAAATCTTGATATGTAATGCTTCCACTAGGATCATTTATATTCGTACTAATGTTAATTTGCACCTTAGTTGGTATGTTTTTTATTAATTCTATTATCTCGAATTTGTTTATATCTTCAATTTCTGGGATAACCAGTCTTATATTACTCTTTCCTTGCGGAAGTATGCTTTTAATAATGGAAATGATCTCATCCAAATTGGATATCATTCTGGTATGTTCAATTGAATCCTCTTCAATGGCAATTTCTTCTTTTAAATTATTCTTTAAAGTTTCCATCTTTTCTTGGGATTCTTGTAATTTTGCTTCTAATTCATCAATTTTATCCTTATATTGACGTTCCAAATCTGTATCAGAAGCCTCTTTCTGTTGCAGTTCTGCTTCTAAAGTTGTTATTTTTTTCTTAAGTTCTTCAACGTCTTTATCTTTCTTAACAAATTTATCAATTTGCATGCTTTTACTAAGAAGATCACTGCTTGATTGTTTGAATTTTTCTCTTAATTCATCGATTTTTTGATCTTTCTGTTGTAATTCTAATTCTTTTTCCTTTTGCTTTTCTAATATTTCATTTTTGCCTTCTAAAGTCTCAGCTTTTTCCTTTAACAAATTTTCTTTATCAAGTAACAAATCCTCAATTTTCCTTTCTTTCGCCTCAATTTTAGCTTCAAAATCTTTGACTGAATCTTCAAGAAACTTAATTCTTTCATTTAGAATATCAACATTTTTCTGATTTGCTTTTAAAAATTTGATTTCTGATTCTAGATTGCGGATATCGGCAGTTAGGTTTGCTTCTTTTTTTTTAGATTCGCTTATTTCCTCTTTAAGATTTAAAATAATCTCATCTAATTTATCTAATTCGAGTATAAGTTCTGACTTTTTCATGCTATTTCTTTGTTTCTTTTTATCTGCTGTCAATTTTTTACTCTCCTCCTCGACTCTGAAAAACATTAATTTTAAAAAAATAATGGATGTTTTTAATAATTATATTTTATAACTAAGAATTATAATCTCATTCATATTTCTTAAATTTTTATTATTCTTTTCTAATTCTATATTCCATTCGATAATATAAAGTCTTTTTTATGGAATGTGATAAAATTTAAACATCTTTTTAACTTTAATAAAACTACCAAATACTTGAACTCTTAGAATTGGACCTATAGCCTAGCATGGAGATTCTTAAGCATATTATCGCATTATTAGAATCCGCTTAAAATCGCGTAGATAGGGCGTCGGACTTCTAATCCGAAAGTCGCAGGTTCGAATCCTGCTAGGTCCACTAATTATAAATCATATAAAGGAATTTCCCAGAACTTTTATATAAATTTTTTAATAATATTTAAACTTTAAAAGAATTTAGTAATTTTTGATGAATTGAGATGTTTTGCAAATCTTGATTTCATAATGTCGGAAGAAAGAGACAACATTTCTCTAAAAAATTAATAAATTATTAATAAGTCGATTTTAATAAATTCCTATTATTAATATGATCTAAAGAAGTTTATTTTCATTTAACGGTATTTGTAATATAATTTTATGATTTAATTGGCGATATAGCATTGATCAGAAGGCGCGATTTTATTCATCAAAAAATAAAATATTCATTCAACTGGAATGTGGAAAATCATAAAGCAAAAATGAGACAACTATATTCTAACAGAGAAGAATTCAAAAAATTAGGTATTTTTTTAAAAAGAATATATCAAGGAGCCATACCAGATAACTTATTTAACATGAAATCTATCGCCAGGGCCTCTCAGTTTAGAATTACTGGTCTTAAAAATAGTTATGTAAAGAGCTTAAGTAAAAAACTAATTCGAAAAGAAAAGATAAAATTATACAATGAGGATTACAAACTTTCTAAATTTGCTCAAAATGTATTCCTCAATTATCAAAAAAACCAAATCAAAAAGATCCCTGGTCATGAACCAATTTTAAAAAATATCCTTATTAAAGATAAAGATTCAATAGCAATCGAGGTTCCAATTTGGTATAAAAATAACGTTAAAAACTTGACGGGACATATTGATTTAATTCAAATAGATAATAATAGAATAAAAGTAATAGATTATAAGCCAGAGGGTAAATTTTTCTATTCTCTACCTCAAGTTGCGACCTATGGACTTTTAATTAAAAAACTAATAAAAACTGAAGAACTAACTTGTATTTCTTTCAATAAAAATAAAGCATGGGAATATAAACCAGAATTATTATTATCATCAGATCTCAAGGAATATTTGATGCTTCATAAGGTAAAAAGAACTTGGGAAAATTATATTTAAAACACAATTAATTATTATTTTTTTCCCTTTTTTTCTTTTTGAGGAGGTTCTTCCTCTGTTGACAAATATTTTTTAAAATAAAAATACAAAAGTGCAATAGCAATGAGTTCTACAATAATACCGAACAAAGTAATTATTATCCCGTTAAATTTAAAATGTCTGAGGATCAGTGCAATCATTAAACCAGAAAAAGACAAGGAAAATAAAATAACACTCTCTACGATCTGAATTGATAGCTCTGATAACTTCTTAATTATCGACATTGCTCATTGCCAAAGAGTTCGAAAATTAAAATTTTAAATAGAATAGAGGTATATTGTATTAATACTTTTGCAATTTTTAAATCAATAGCTTTGAATTTAAAATGATTCTATGAATATTTCTCGTGAGTTTATAATTTTTTTAAAATATTTTTTAAGAAAATTGAAAATTTTAACCTAGGCTCTTTTTTTTTTAAATTTTGTATATAATGCTTTATCCAAGAGCTTACCAATCGAAATTGCTATTTGCTTAGAGATTTGAAATCTTTCACCATCAAGCATGCTGTTAATCTCATCAGGAGAAGGATCGTGTTTTAATCTTTTTTCTAATTCATTTTTAATTATGTTCATGACCAAAGAAGAGATTTTTTCAACATCAGGCAACCTCATTTCTGTGAAATTACTTATCTTATTTACAGCAAACTGATAAAATTCTTTAAATAAAGTGATAATGTTTCCTTCTAATTCACTATGGAGTTTGATGTTATCCGTGGCTGTTCTAATATCTTTTTCTTGCCAATATAGTTGATTTGGATTTATTCCAGGACTATTTATTCTCATGAGAGAGGAGGTAATCCTGCGTTCTATCCAATTTAAGGTGCTTTTTTCTTGAGTTTCGCGTATCTTTTTCTTTTTTTCCTCCTTTACTTTTTCTTTTTCTTCAATCACTTTTTCTACTCTTGATTTGCGTAATTCCTCATGGCTTTCAAATCTTTTGACTAAATCATATGCTATACAGTAAGATATTGGTGATATTATTTCTTTTTTTAATTTTAACTCCTTTATGCCCTCATAAATTTTACTGAAATTATCTTCTAATTCTGATTTTCCTTCATTCAGCGAAGTATCCATTATTCGAGCAAATATAAATCCATTGACCAATAAAGGTTGGTTCTCAGCATTATATACTATCACTAGCTCACTTTGTCTTTTTTTTATTCTATTTATGATTAGCTCCTCTAGCTTAACCCTAACCCATTCTTCTGAATCTGCTGTATTATTTATTTTTTTCAAGGCAACTAAATATAATGCTTTATCGTTAATTATTTTAAGATAGGTCTCAATTATTCTGCTAATTTGCCTTATGATTTTTGAAAAGAGATAATAAAAAACATCTCGAGCTATATTTTCGATTATTTCATCAAAATTTAATAATAATAAAATCTGAGAATAATTATTCAAATTTAAATCGTGTAAGAAAACCTTATCAATTATTTCTTTTTTGCGGACAAATTCACGCAAATCTTTTGCTTTTATCCCTATATCTTCTTCTAAATGCTTCAAAATTATCTGGGTTTCATCATCATTATTTCTTAATAATTTACCTAAACTAAACTCCTGAATATCATTGTCTTTTGTTAAGATTTCTTTCAATAACTGAGGATTTAAATCTAAGAGCGCTTTTTTAGTCAAGTTTATAAGGTTCTTTTTTTCACTATTTAGATTCATTATGTCAAATTTATCGATATTGTATCTTATCATATTCTTACTGACTTGATGTGCGATTTCCTCGTTTATGTTCATAACATGCAAGATGTTATATATTCCATATTTATTAAGCATGTAAATAATCTCATGAAAATTACTTTCATTTAGTGATTCCAGGTAATAGATAAAATCATTTGGATTCTTTTTCAATTGTTCAATTAATTTGGACTTAATAAAGGAGAGCATTTCTTTTTCAAATGCATCATAATTGATTTTTTTACTGAGAGCATCAAGTATTTTGTCAATAATCCCATTTTTCACATGGTTCGCCTTGAGAAAAGTTTTTAATCCATCCAGAGATATTGGAAAGCGATTGAGATTATAATCTATTATTTTTCTCTTAATCATTCGCACCGACATGTTCTGCATTTGCAATTCTTTATATGATTTAAATTCAAAACTATCTTGAATTTTACTTATCAACCGACTTAAGGTGGACAATTCAATAAATTTATCTTCTTTTTCCTCCATTGATAATTTTTTTTCTATCTCCACGGAAAGATCTTTAAATGCAGAGCTCTCTTCAAGAATAG
>SDNN01000164.1 GCA_004524425.1 Promethearchaeota archaeon | reverse complement strand
TTTTCAAATTCGCTTCTTTCCATTCCATAATTTCAGTAGCATTAACCACTTCATTGCGAACAGAGTGGTTAATTTTAGTCTTAACTTTATAGGAAAGAGATTTTTCTTCAGAAAAAGGTTTAATTGCTCCACATCTGCATTTGAATACTTTTTTACCGTCAATTTCCGAAGGAAGCATCAAGCTTCCACATTTTTCACAAAATTCCATGTTAATTGATTGAGTTTAATAATGCGAATAAGATGAATCTATTAAATACCATAAATCATTCATTCAACAAAAAATTTTCTATTTTTGAATTAAAAAATCAATCCAAGTATTAACGCACAAAAAATTATTCCTGCTAAAAGATCGGCAGTCGTGCCTGGATTTTTCTTTCCTTCAAATGTTTGTAAATGATTATCTAATTCTAGGGCTAATTTATATCCTTCTTTGGTTGAGATCCCTCCCTTCTTCAAGATCTTTAAAGCTTCCCTGGACACTTCTAATGCCGCATCGTTTCCTAATTTTCGAATAATTAGGGTATCTGGATGATCCGCAAGAATCTTTAAGTAAGTTTCTACGGTTGAAATGTTCACATCTCTGGTTTCGTCGAATTTGTGTAAATAAAATGGTAAGCCTTCATTAAGAATTATATTATAACCAGTTGAATATTCAAGGCTTATCGAATCACGATCCTTAGAAAGATCAAATATCCTTTTCAAGTTTATGCCATCTTTTTTAATATTCCGAATTGATTTATTATTATTTATATCATAATTTTTTACCTTGCCCAACCCTCCGGGTGAACAAGCTCTAATAGCTTCGTATAAACCAATGGTATCCTCAACAGTTGAATCATTGATGATTTTTTTTATCATAAATGAGAAATCTTTAAAATCTCTTATTTTAAGCTTTAAACAGATTGCTGCAGCTGAAGCAAGAGGTGCAAGTATTAATATATGCCCCAATAAGACATTTCCTCCTCTCTGCGAATTCATCATTCCTTTAGCTGCTTCTATAAAGAAGGATCCAAGCTTAATAAATGAATAATCTTGATTGCTTTTATTTAATTTGTCATGTGTTCTTTTGCATAATGAATAAAAACTAGGTTGTATTGCGGCAATACCTGCCAGAAAGTGTTCAAAACGAGTGTTTTCAAGATCTCTCGTTCTATGAACATTACCCGGTTTGGGCCATCCTGATAACTCTAATAAACTAGATAAGGTGATACATCTAGATAAATCATTAATAGAATCAATTTTTAGTTTGAGATTCTCTTTAAAAAACACGTTTAGAATATAGTGTTTTTTTTATAATATTTTTTGCTAAATTAGCAGTTAATAATAAGTGAGTTCAATCAATTTCTTTTCTTTTACCGTATAACCATCTTTATCCATGTCTCTCAGTGAAATTGGTCTATAATCAGCAGCTAAACCCTTTTTATAAAGAAATTTCTTTATTCTAAGTCTTATTATTCTCTTAGAAAAGTCAAGGGGCGCTTTTATTTCAACTTCAAAACCCTCTCGGTTAATTTCTATTTGAGGTAAGGCTTCAGCCAAATATCTAAGTAAATCTACTACCGCTTGTTCACTCTTAAAGCTTAAATCTTTAATGTTTAAATGAATTATTTTCTTTTTAGCTTTACTCATTATTTAATCACTCATTTAAATAATTAAGTATATTATAAAATTTTTATGGTATCATTATTTCTTTTAAATGAATGAAAATCTCACCTAAAGGGTGTTTATCAAATGGATTACGTGAACTTGGATTACAAGCCAAACGAGAAAGATTTAATCGCCATGTATTATGTAGACAAGTCAGGATCATGCAAGGATTTAGAATATGCATGTGAAGAAATAGCCAAAGAGAGTTCAATAGGAACATGGACTGATATTGCAACAATGTCAGCAGATATTGCTGAAAGACTTAGACCATCTACTTTTTACATAGATAAAGCAAATCAGATAATTAAAATTGCATACACACAAGACCTTTTTGAAGCAGATAACATGTCTCAAATTTTAAGTGCCATTGCTGGAAACATTTATGGCATGAAAACATTGGAAAATTTGAGGTTATTAGATATTTCTTTTCCTAAAGGAATTGTCAGGTATTATAAAGGACCTAAGTTTGGAATCCGAGGAATAAGGAATTTGACAAAAATAAAAGAAAGACCTCTACTTGGAACTATTGTTAAACCAAAGGTTGGATTGAGTGAAGTTCAGCATGCTAAAGTTTGCGGACAAGCTTGGTCGGGAGGATTAGATATAGTTAAAGATGATGAAAATCTCACAAGCATGAAATTCAATAAATTTGAAAGCAGAATTATGGAGACCTTGAAAGTAAGGGATAAAATTGAAAAGTTGACCGGAGCTAAGAAAATCTACATGCCTAACATCACAGCACCTTTGACTACTATGAAAAAAAGAGCAGATATTGTTTCCGAAAATGGGGGGGAATATGTCATGATTGATGTTATTACAGTCGGATTCTCAGCCATGCAGGAAATACGAAGTTATTTAGAAGACAAGAATCTTGTCATCCATGCTCATCGAGCGATGCATGCGGCCCTTACTAGGAACAAGAAACATGGAATGACCATGTTGGTTTTAGCAAAATTAATGAGGCTCATAGGCGTCGATCAGTTACATACGGGTACGGTTGTAGGAAAAATGGAAGGAGGAAAACAAGAAGTATTAGAAATCAATAAGACCATCACGGCAAATAAAATCGCTGGAAATGACACTACGATGATAGATCAAGATTGGTATGATTTAAAACCTGTTTTACCCGTTGCCTCGGGAGGTCTTAGTCCTTTAGATATCCCTAATTTGATTGAAATTCTGGGCAATGATATCGTAATGCAGTTTGGTGGTGGATGTCATGGGCATCCTAAAGGCACAGAAGCAGGTGCGAAAGCAATTAGCCAAGCAATGGATGCTGTTTTAGAAGGTTCGAATTTATTAGATAAAGCCAAAACTAATTCCGAGTTAAAACTAGCCATTGAAAAGTGGGGATGATTAAAATTAATCCACCAAATCAGGATAAAGTTTCGAAAACTGAAAGTGAACATGACTAGAGGCAAAAATACCTGCTTCACTAATCAATCCATCAATAAATCGTCTACTCACGGTTTCAAAGGCTGGGTTTAATATCTCTAATCCTTTTGGTGGGTTCTCCCATACTTCTGCCGTGTCTCTCATCTCAATGGTCTCGATTATTCCAAAAGATGTTTGAGGGTTATATTTCAATAGGGGGGTAGCAACATAAAATGGCACGTGCTCTTCATGGGCAACTGATGCCAATAATCGTGATCCTATCTTATTTAGAACAGTCCCCTCACTTGTTATGCTATCGGCACCTATCATGATTAAATTTACTTCAAAGTGATTTACAGCCCACCGCATGGCACTATCAACCACGTGAATAGTTTTTATTCCTGCATCTAACATTTCAACTGCTGTTTTTCTTCCTTGTAATTTGGGCTGAGTCTGAGTATTTATGACTGTGAAATTTTTCCCCTGTTTTTTTGCTTCCAATAAAATTGCGGTCACGATTGATGAATGGCAATG
Organism: Promethearchaeota archaeon; assembly: GCA_004524425.1. Next base: position 2,956 of record SDNN01000164.1, on the reverse strand, counting down.
AGTCATGATGATAAAATCCTTAGCTGATTCTACTTCAGGTATGCGCCTCGCACCAATTTCAGCAATTTTTCTCTTTGAATTCTGCATCATTAATTTAAACTCATTTTTATAACGATCGATGGAGTGTAAAATGCGTGTAGGACTCAATTTCTCTTTATTTCTCTTCAATTTATTGACAATGTAATTCAAACCATTTCTCATTGCGGGCTCAGTTGGCCGCGTATTAAAAAGAATTTTTTTTGCTTCTTCTAATTTAATTAAATATTCATCGGCCTTTTCACAATTCTCTAATCGCCTTGCATAGTTGCTCAAAAAATCTATGGCGCTTAAGGCTACATTGGATGCTCCTTGAATCTCTAAAGAAGTTATTTTTTCTGCATCTTTTAACAATTGTTTCATCACTATTCACCCAGTTTTTTATCAAGAAATTAATAGAATTTAAGGTTTATAAACACGTGCGTTTTTATAACTTTTTTTTATTTTTCTTGGGCTCTTCCTTTGCATCTCCTTTTATATCATCAGTGTCAACTTCAAGATATATATGGCCAACATAACCACATTTCTCATCGCTGCATTCAAACATGTCTGGAGCAAGCCATCCACTCACGTTTGTTGCATTTCTAAGAGTTGGTTTTTTACATTTGGGACATAATCTAATTTTTACCATTGTTCAGGTTTTAATCATGTTTTTTGAACATCATTGATTAAAGTTTACTCTCAATTAATTAGGAAATAAACTTCACGATAAGGTTATGTTAAATAATAAATATATATTAATTTCTTTCCAAATAAAAATATATTAGAGATTATCTAATAAATATCACTAGATCTCTCAATTTTAATCATGAAAAATAACATGGTTTAATTATCCTTTTATTTAAATTAAGGTTGATTTTACCTACTTAAAATGTCTGCATTAGAACTTCAAAGAAAAAGCCTGCCAAATGAGCCTGGGATTTACCTGTTTAAGGACACTGAGGGTAGCATTATTTATATTGGTAAGGCAATTAATTTAAAGAAAAGGGTTTCACAATATTTTTTAAAATCAAGTTATAGAGATCCTTATTATGAAGAGAAAATAAAGGATTTAGTCAGTAAAATCGATTCTATAGAGTATATTGTCACTGAAAATGAAAAAGAGGCATTAATCCTTGAAAACATTCAAATTAAGAAACATGCCCCCCGATTTAACGTATTCATGCGAGACTCTAAATCGTATCCATGGGTGGCCATCTTTTATGCGGAAGAATTTCCACGAATTCAAATCATAAGAGGTCCAGAAAAATATTCACAAAAGAATTTATTTTTAGGACCATATACCGATAAAAAGGAAATCATTCGCATCTTGAGAGATTTAAGAAAAATATTTCCTTATTGTTCGTGTAAAAAAAAGGTGAGGTATAGAAAACGGCCTTGCATTTATTACCAATTGAATCTTTGTCCTGGTCCTTGCATTAAAGCCATAAGCACGCAAGCTTATTTAGAAAATGTAAAAAAAATAGAATTGTTCCTAAAAGGAGAGACAGACGAGCTAAAAAATCAAATTAGTGAAAAAATGAAGAAAGCTTCTGATGATCAAAATTTTGAAATGGCTGCTTTTTGGAGAGACAAGTTAGATGCTATAGAAAATTCAACTGAAAAGCAGCACGTTCTGCTTGATCATGAAGCAAATAAAGATATAGTGGGATTTAACTCCAGAAATAATCATGTAGCGATGATAGTTATCCAAATCCGTGAAGGAAAAATGACCAATAGGAACACTTTCACTTTAGATTTACGGGAAAAAGTTGGTTCTAAGGAGGAAATTTTTCAATCGCTCATCGAACAGTATTACCAAAATGCCAAATTTATATTACCAGATGTAATTATCTCTCCCATTCTTTATGATGGAATTAAATTATTGAAAGAATTATTGAATGATTTTAAAGAGGGTATACAAATTCGTAAACCAAGGGATGAAAAGGAAGAAGGTATTTTACGAATTGCCACTAAAAATGCTAAAGTGATGGTCAATCAACAGATTCAAATGGAAGAAATTAAAAATGAGGAACAGGAACAACTTGAATCTACTCTACAGGAAGCTAAGGAATTGTTAAATCTACCTGGTGAACCAAGAGTTATTGAAGGATTTGATATCTCCAATATTGAAGGTACCGATGCAACAGGCTCAACAGTTGTATTTCTAAATGGTAAGCCTTATAGAAGGGATTATCGCCATTATAAAATTCGTTCAAAATCCACTCCAGACGATGTAGGCATGATGAAGGAAGTCATAGAGAGAAGATATTCAGCAAGAATCGCAAGGGATAAACCATTACCTGATCTCATTTTGGTCGATGGCGGTAAAGGACAATTGAACGCGGCTCTTTCTGTGTTGGAAGACCTGGGTATAGAAAATATTCCTATTATCGGTTTGGCAAAGAGATTGGAAGAAATATTCTTGGTAGGAAGGAAAGAATCCATCATGCTTCCTCAAGACTCATCCATATTGAAGCTTTTTCAGAATGTAAGAGATGAAGCTCATAGATTTGCCGTAAGATTGCATAAAAAGCAAAGAGAAAAGAGGATTGTTGGTTCCATCTTAGATACCATTAATGGGATTGGACCAGTGACTAGAAACAAGCTATTACAACATTTTGGAAGTGTAGAGAATATTAAAAGCACTTCTTTAGAGGAATTATCTAAAGTGGTAAACAAAAAAGTTGCAGAAGCGATTAAGAAAAATTTAAAATGAAGTCATTCTCCCCAATCTTCTGAGGCAATTTCAGCGATTTCTACCTTAGCAACTTCTCCGTCAATCTTTACTACTTCTAAATCCACTCCGCAATCGGGACAAGGAACGACTTCTCCTTCAATTGTACCATCATCCAGTTCAAACTCAAAATAACACGAGGGACATTCACATTTTACCATTTTAATCAATCCGTTAAAATTTTAATCATATTTTTCGATTTTT
>SDNN01000163.1 GCA_004524425.1 Promethearchaeota archaeon | reverse complement strand
GGTGATTACTCCTTTTTTTACCTGATTCATCAACTCCATCACCTCTTTTGGCTGCAATTTGGTTTCCGTGATTTTTAAATTATGATCGTTTAGCCAACCTGAGATATCATTCATCAACCAATTACAAAAGATCTTATAATCTTCTGTTTCGAAAGAAGGATCTAAATTTACCCCTTTCTCATAGAAATCTGCAATATCTTTATCCAACACTAGATTTTCAGAGTCGAATTCTGTAAGATCGTATTGTTCTCTTAATCTTTGTGCCCTTTCTTGTGGCATTTCTGGTAAGGTTTTTTTGACTTTCTGGATGAAATTTTTATCAATTTCAATTGGAACTAAATCTTGTTCGGGAAAATATCTATAATCTTTCTCAAATTCTTTAGTTCTTAAAGGTATGGTGACTCTTCCATCCCAATGACGAGTTTCTTGGATGAGATCCTTTCCTCGTTTTAATAAATTTTTTTGTCTCGTGATTTCATACCTCAATGCACTTTCAACTTCTTTAAAGCTGTTTATATTTTTGACTTCCGTACGGGCGTGTCCTTTTATGGAAATATTTGCATCAACGCGACATGACCCTTCGAGATCCAAGTTTGCAATTCCCGTATAAGAAACAATGAGCTTGAGTCGATTTAAGAATTCTCGAGCTTCTTCTGGTGAGCTAATCACGGGTTCCGTGACTGTTTCTATTAGGGTTATTCCAGATCGATTATAGTCTACCAACGTGTAAGGAGATGTTTTAATACTCCCTAAATGAACCAAACGGGCAGGATCTTCTTCGAGATGAATTCGATTTAGCACGATATCTTTCTTCGCGCCATTCATTTTGATTGAAATTTTGCCTGCATCAGCAAAAGCCTTTCCACCCGCTTTATTATATTGACTAATCTGGAAATTCTTAGGCAGATCAGGATAAAAATAATTCTTTCTGAAAAACCAAAATCTTTCATTTATATCACATTCCAAGGCGAGTGCCAAGCGAGTGGCATACTCAATTGCTTTTTCATTTACCACGGGAAGCGAACCTGGCAATCCCATACAAATCGGGCACACATAGGTGTTTGGTTCTGTTCCTCGGTAATCGCTACTACAGCTGCAGAATAGTTTAGTTTTAAGATTAGTAACTTGAATGTGAATTTCCAAACCAATTATTACTTTTTCATTAATATTTGCCATCCTTTTCTCACCTTCTATTCGGGAGGAAATTTTCCATTCAATCCCAATTCCTGTTCTAACTTGTATCCTATATTCAAAATCAAGCTTTCTTCAAAATAATTTCCTATAATTTGGCAACCAATTGGAAGATTATCATCATCAAAACCGCATGGAACTGAAAGCCCTGGCAAACCTGCTAAATTTACTGGACAGGTGAGTACATCCATGAGATACATTTGTAAAGGATCATCAACCAATTCTCCAATTTTAAAAGCAGTGGTTGGCATGGTAGGACATGCTATTGCATCACACTGTTTAAAGGCATTTTGAAAATCTTTTTTAATGAGAGTTCGTACTTGTAAGGCTTTGATGTAATACATGTCATAATATCCCGCTGAAAGCGCATATGTCCCAAGAATGATACGTCTTCTCACTTCAGGTCCAAATTTCTCCCCTCTAGTTTTACTAAACACCTCGAATATGTCTCCTTGTAAATCATCAGTCATTTTACCATATCTTAATCCATCATACCGCTCTAAATTTGAACTTGCTTCACTCATAGCGATCAGATAATACGTGGGAATGGTATATTCCAAATGCGGGAATGATATTTCCTCGGTTTTAGCTCCTAATGACTCTAACTTTTTTATTGCGTTTTTAACCTCATTTTTGACTGATTTTTGCAAGCCCTCTCCGAAGAATTCTTTAGGAATCCCTATAATTTTATCATCAATGGATTGATCTAGCTGCTTGGTATATTGATCAACTTTTATATTTACAGTCGTGGAATCTAAAGGGTCTTCCCCAGCCATGACTTCCATTAGTAAAGCGCAATCGTACACACATCGTGCAATAGGACCAATTTGATCCAATGAATTTGCATATGACACTAAACCATATCGAGAAACCCTGCCATATGTTGGTTTTAATCCCACGACACCACAATACGCTGCGGGACACCTAATGCTACCCCCCGTATCGCTACCTAAAGAAACTGGTGCTTGACCCTTTGCTACACATGATCCTGAACCCCCACTTGAACCTCCTGGTACTCTTTCCAGATCCCAAGGATTATAGGTGGGACCATAGCAGCTATTTTCAGTAGAGGAGCCCATGGCAAATTCATCCATGTTGGTACGTCCAATACTTATCGCTCCTTCCTGCTCCATGAGCCTTTCAATTACCGTTGCATTATAAGGAGGGTAATATCCTTCTAAAATTTTTGAACAGCAAGTAGTCAAATCATCTTTAATACATATGAGATCTTTTACAGCTATGGGTAATCCATGAAGTTTACCAACGCTTTTTCCCTTGTTCAATAGAGCATCTAAGGTTCTTGCCTTCTTTATTGCCTTTTCATGAGGAACATGAACAAATGAATGCAGACTTTGATCAGTTTCTTCAATTCGATTTATAAAATATTGAATTATCTCTTCTATTGTTAATTCCTTATTTTTAACCTTATCAATTAGTTCATGTGCCATGTATTCATGGATTTTCATGAAAACTTAACCAATTTAGTAGCCTATTAACTATTATCTCATTGAAAAATAGTATAACTTTATCTAGTATTCATTTCTAAAAAATTTCACTATAATAAAGGTAAAAAAATAAATTTTTGAATGAATTGAGAGATTATTTATTTGCTTTTTCTGCTTCATGGATATTTTTCGCGAAGATAAGAAATACTGGAAACATCCAAATCAAAAGGGAAAACAATAATATCCACTCAAACAATGGGTTGAAAAACTGCAATGCTAGATAAGCCACTATGAAAGGAACGAAAATCGCATAGATACCTATTATTTTTGGAATCTCTGTTTTATAAAAAGTAATTAATAGCCCATAAAAAACACTAGAAAATACCAATCCTGAAAAGACTATATATGAAAAAAACATGTGCAGTCCTAAAGCAGTAGTACGATCCTCTGAAAACAATCCCACGTTAAAAAAACCAAAAAAGCCCATGAACATGAAAAAGAAACCAAGACTGCTTAACCTATACCTCATTCTGGGAAATTCACTATCTCCTGTTGGATTTGGAGCTAAACGATCTTCCATGTAATAAATTGCTGGAATGATCAAAATTGAAGTGATCATGGCTCCGAAGTCTAGAAAATAGGGTAATGGAGTGTGATTGAAGGAGCCCATATCACTTATCCAATTATCAACAATGTTATAGCCATCAGGGTCGAATTGTGCAACGATGAACCCTAAAATTATCGATGTAGAAAATATTATCAATGCAGTAATGATGGACTTTTTAACTATGGATGGTTTGATTAAATAATTATCATATATCCTGCTTTTAAAAGCAAGAATTTTTCTGTATAATCCCATGCTAAATACCTTAGTTATTTATTTAAAATAGTCTATTCTTTACTCATTAAATCTTTTTTCTTTTTTTAAGAGATATCGAGAAAATATGTTCATGTAAAGGCATTCCTCTGCCGGTAATTCGGTTGTGAATTGTGGATTGTCAGTAAACTCAATGTTTGCGTCTCTTATGATAACCACGGGAGTCTGTTGATCTCCTTCATTCAATAGAAATTGTGCTGCGCTGGTAAGATCATCTGCTATTGCCCTCAAGGTAATCTTTAAAGGACGACCAAATAGATCAGGATGCCCTCTTAAATCTTCAATTGGTTCAAACCCTGCTGTAGCTACAGCAATGCCGATTGTTCCTTTCCTAAGAGGTTGTACTCGTGAGTCAGCAAAAATCACCCCTAGCCTCTTAAGGTTATATATTTTCTTGAAATGTTTCCAATAGATCCATACTAATTCTTTTGGATTTTTTGGTAAAAGGATCACGTTGTTGGGACCAGCATTTGATTGATCAATACCCGCATTAGCTATTAAAAAATCATTAACTTTAGCTAAAATAACATGCCCTCCGGGTAATCCTCCTAAAATTGAAGTGGCTTCATTTAATATCAATTGAACATATCTCTCATCCATATCATATTCTTTTGCCATCTTTTTTGCTTTTTTGGATATGTTTTTAACCTCTGATAAATTAACTATCCTTCCTTGGGACACTGCCACGACTTTTTCAGAAATAACAATGATGTCACCATCCCTTAATGACTCTTTCTTCTCTTCAATTTTTTCAATAATAATATCTATTAGAGGATCATTCTTTTTAATTAAAGGAAGCTCGATAGAAAAAAGATTCATGGTAAATAAAAAAATTAAACTTAATTGAAATATTTTTTTTCTAACTATTAGTAACATGACTGAAATTTATTCTAAATTATTCGATTTTTTAGAGATAGGGGATTATTATCCAACAGTCCTCATGGGCGTGCTCAATTTAAGCCCCGAATCATTTTATAAGGGATCGGTCTATGAAGATCTGGAACAACTTGAACTTTCCGCCATGAAAATGATAAAAAATGGAGCCAAGATTCTCGATTTAGGAGCTCGCTCCACCGCACCTTGGTCTGAAAAAATTACTATTGAGGAGGAAATTAACAGATTAGAACCGGCCATGGAACATCTATGTAAAAAAATACCTGAAAACATTGTTATTTCGATCGATACTCAATATAAGATAGTAGCTGAAAAATCACTTGAAATTGCTCAAAAATGGAACAAAAAGATAATGTTTAATGATGTCAGCTGTTTAAAGACTGATCCGTATTTAAAAGATTTTATTTTAGAAAATGATGTACCTGTGATTTTGATGGCTTCGAAAAAAGTGCCGGGAGATTTATTACACATGGATGAAATCATTAATGAATTCAAAAATGTTATAGGAAATCTTGAAGAAGAAGGTTATGATGGAAAAAAGATTATTTTGGATCCTGGCATTGGCCATTGGATTAAAGAAAAAACCTTTGAATGGGATTTAAGGATATTGAATGATTTAAAGAGATTGAAAGTCTTACAAAAGCTCATTTTGGTCGCTATTTCAAGAAAATCTTTTATAGCCGAAACATTAGGTAAGTACAAGGATTCACCCGAGAATCGGTATAGCGGTACCTTGTCAGCCACTGCAATTGCTGTTTATAATGGAGCACATATCATTCGAACGCATGATGTAAATGAGCAGACCAATGAAATAATAAAGATTGCTGAGGAAATAAGAGGAGTCGGATAGATCGTTAAGATTTTCCTCTAAATCTAAGTTGTATCTAATTGCTTGGTGTTTTATTTTTGTCCTATAACACGACGTATCCGAGTCTTGCATTAATGAAATATTTGAAACAAAAGAATCGGTTATAAATCTCTTCAGCCTCATCCTCCGGGGTAATAAAAAAATTGTACTTAAATTAATAAATGCGTAAAACTTATATATTATGTAGGTAACTCGTAAAATTTCATGTTAAATTGAATAATTTTACTTTTACATAAAGAATATATTAAGGTCACTTATGACAGATCAGCTCTCAAAGTATGATGCCGATGATATTAAGGTCTTAAAAGGGCTAGAAGGCGTGCGAAAACGCCCCGCCATGTATATCGGCGATACTGGGAAAAAAGGGTTGCATCATCTTATTTTTGAAGTGTTAGATAACTGTGTCGATGAGGCCATAGCAGGTTATGCCAATAAAATTAAAGTCATATTTAAAGAAGATAATTCCGTTCAAATAATGGATAATGGACGAGGCATACCAATCAAAGTACATTCAGAATATAATAAACCTGCTGTGGAAGTCATAATGGAGCATCTTCATAGTGGTGGTAAGTTTGATGCTAAAAGTTATAAAATTTCTGGTGGGCTACATGGAGTGGGGCTTTCGGTTGTTAATGCCTTATCTGAATGGCTTACAGTTGAAGTCTATAGAGATAGCACTTATTATAAACAAAAATTTTCTAGAGGACTTAAGGCATCGGAGCCAGAAATATCCAATTTCAATGGGACTAAACAAGGGACGATCATAACTTTTTATCCCGATGGGGATATTTTTGATTTAAATAAAGAAGAACCGATCTTTAGTTTTTTCACGATAGCATCTCGAATGAGAGAGTTAGCATTCTTAACTCCTCACGCGAAATTTGAAATATTTGATGAAAACACGGAGCAAGAAGAGGAATACTATTATAAAGGAGGATTAAAAGAATTTGTTACTTTCTTGAATAAAGATAAAAACCCATTGCATGATGACATCATTTACATTTCTGAAGAATATCCGATAGACGACGCATCAAACGTTTTTGTTGATATTGCCATGCAGTATAATCAAGGATATCAGATGAATATTCTCACCTATGCGAACACTATCAATACGATCGAGGGTGGTACTCATCTTACGGGATTCAAATCAGCGCTTACGAGAACATTTAATACATATATTGATAAATGCATGGAAAAGAAATATAAAGATCACGTATTAAGTGGAAGTGATACTCGAGAAGGATTATCTGCGGTGAT
>SDNN01000162.1 GCA_004524425.1 Promethearchaeota archaeon | reverse complement strand
ATGAAAGGAGTTCCAATAATCTTGAGTCCGTCTGATACTTATACCACGATTAGAAACATGGATAATATTCGACCAGGCATACAAGAAGATGAGATAGAGATGGCTTTAAAATTAATTGAAGAGGATATAGATTGGGATCAATTACTTAAGTAGATAACTCCTATTAAACTAAAAATACTCAAAATTCTAACAGAACCCTACTTTATCTTCAAATAAAAATAAAAAAATAGTAAAAGAAATTTTAGTATTTAATTTTTTACAATTCTGCGCCACATGAACTGCAAAATTTCTCGTCTCCCGTCACGGGACTGCCACAATTGGGACAAAATTTCCTAGCTGGTTCTGGAGTTTTAGCAGGGGCGGTAGAGGTAGTTGGTGCACTTGTAGTAGTGGGTTTGCCCATCATATTCTTCAAAGATGATAACTTGAAATAACCGATAACGTTCAATATAAACGCAATGAATATTAAAATGATCGTTAGTTTCAGTATGGCAGCAATTTTCATGAGGCTTGCCCCTGATGATGCATCATTTCCTATATTTGCAGGAAACATGTTCATGTTGTTATTAATAAACGTTTGAAATCGGCTCCATCCTTGATATTCAAATATAACTGAAATGATGATGAGAATGATTGCGATTATGATAACTCCTGCCAAAGCAATTATTCCTCCTACGGCTTCAGGAGCGTATATAATTACTGCTGCGAGCCCTATTAATCCACCGATGAGAAAGAAATATCCTATAAAGAAAATAATGAGCGAGTAAATAATTTTTGAGCGAAATTCGTGCAAAGTTCGATTATTTAGGGCGTATGCTACTTCTTTTATCTCTCCCAGAGCAGAGAAGAATATAATTAATGAAATGATCCATAATATTAAATTGACAATACCTAGATAAGCCACGAAATTAGAAATTATGCCAAACACGAACAATAGAATAGCTAGGATACCCAAAGTTTGCATTTTACTGCCAAATTCAGCAAAATTGGAATTGATATCTTTCTTAGACATTTTTATCCATCATTTTGTAATTAAATATATTGGATAGAATAAAATTCATTTACACATTAAATAAATTTTTGGATTTACATTTCATCAAGCTTTAAAAATGCCATCAACTTGATTTAGGACATACATGAAGTAATATGTTTAATCAAATTTGTGTTCTAGGATTTTTGTCGTCCTTTAACCTGTTTTTTGATTTAAAAAAGATTTCTAAATAGGAACTAAATCTTAATATGAAAGAAATGTTGAAACAAAATGAAAATTTGACGTGTTTCTAAAATTTCCTAAATCAATTTAGCGTGATGATGCATTGACCCGACAACTATTTTTTAGAACTATTACCCAAAGAATAAAATCTAATTAGTGCTAATAAAATGCATTGTTTAGTAATATAACAATAAGGGTATGAATAGGATCAAATAACAAGTACAACACACAAAATCTATGATGCCTAAAATTAATCCTATTTGGGATAATGTTTTATCATCATCCTCTTTTAACCCTTTATTGCCGTAATATATCGCAATTATTCCGAAAATCAATCCAAAACAACAAGTCACCAACCCAATTATTCCAAATATCAAGGAGATCGTACCATTAGTGGTCTTAACCTTTCTTACAACAGGTTGTTGGTATTGTTGTGAGTATGGTTGTTCAGTCGGTAGTGGTCGAGATTCTTGAATCATATCCTTTTCTAATACAGAGCCACAATTTGGGCAAGCATTCCAAGTGGGTTCCACCCTCGTTCCACAATTAGGACAATAATTCGTCATTGTGATCTAATCTCCATTTCTTTTTTAATCTAAATAAACCTTTGCTCTGTTAGAAATTACGAAAGTGGAATAAAAATAGCAAAAAGGAATTATGATTGTAAATTAGTAAAAAAATCAATCTTAAAAAATTATATTTTAATTCTATAAGAAGAATTTGGGCTAATCATTCTTATTTTTTCTATTACTTTGATACATTTTTTTAAAATCTTGAAATTCTTGAATAAATCCATCTATTTTTTTCTCTATCTTTTCTATGCGGGATAAAATGTCATGCAGATTTAGCGAGGTCTCTAAGGCATCTTTTATGGAAGCGATTTGACTCTGAGTTAATTCGATTTCTGGGCTAGGAATTTCTTTTACTTCTGATTCGAAAGAGTATTCTGCTTTTTTAAATGTCTTAGTATTCTCTGAAGGAGCTGTAGTTTTTAATGATATGTCCTTTTTCTCATATTTAGAAACTTTGGGAATACTAATCTCTTTAGCTACTTTTGCTTTTTCAGGTATCTCAGAACTGGACCCTTCTATAGGTGGCTCTTCTTTAATTATGGAAGTCTCTAATTCTGGTGTGGGTCTAAGTTCCACTTTATCATCCTCATATCCTTCCTCCTTGATTATAACAATGTTCTGATCTAATGGTTCAGTTTCTATTTCTAAAATTTCTTGAAATTTTTCCCAATTCTTGTCAGTTACAGCATCTTTAGTAATTAATCTTTGATCAATTTCATTTATAACTCTCGTCCTGCTGCCGATGATCGTGCCTCCTGCTTTATATCCATATCCTTTAAGAGATTCTGCTTGCCTATTGGCTATCCTCCTGTCAATCAAGCTTTGTTTATTACCGTGCCATAACCAGACCGCGGGAGTATATTCTTCCAATAGAATAATTGAATTATTTGGTTTGAAGTAATCTTTTCCCCAATTAATTGGTTCTATCTCTCCATCTTTAAGGACGTTAAACATGATTGCATACTTCATAATGTTCTTTCACTTTAACCTCTTGTTATTGATTATTTAAATTAACAAATTACTCATATAAATATTATTTTAATTCGAAATATTGGTGTTAGATTTTCACTTTAAAAATTCTAAATTTTTAAGGCCAAGTTAGCATTAAAATTTCTATTATTGAAAATGTGGATCTTTTTCTTAAAATTATAAAATTCAAACAATACCAGTTTTTAAAATAACGAAAATTGATAAGATAGATGAATAATGATCATATTCGAGTGTTGAAATTACTATATTAATTCACTTTTATCTTGATAAAAATCCATTTTTTATAAAACTAATTCCGAAAAAATTACTTTCCTTGACTAAAACCCTCGTTATAATGTCACGATTTTTACTAAATTATGACATCATTTAAATATGAAAATTCCCTTTTTCATCATAGGAAAAAAAATTCTTACTTGGTTTCAAAAAAATGAATGCAAACGAAAATGAGGAAATTTTTGAAAATTACAATGAAATTAGAGAAGCCATTTCAGGATTGAGTGAAATTTTAAACATCAATTTTCAGGAAAAAAACATTTATTATCAGGCAGGCATGGATAATTTGGAAGCATTGCATGATAATATAATTGAAATTTTAAAAAAATCTCTAACACCTCGGCAAGTAAGAATACACCTCAGAGAAATAGAATATGATGAGGCAGAAGCTAAGAAACCATTTCCCTTTAAATTAATGTGACCATTTACTTTTTCTATTAAAGATCTTTGTAAATAAATCTTTCAAAATGTTTTATTTATATCTTTTACATTTGTAAATTTATTTTGTGTCGTTGGAACAAAACTTAGTATATTGAGCAAATTTAAAAACTTCTAACATTTTTTCTATTTAAGGAATTATTATAATATAATAAAACTGAATGCGGCAATGGATTCTACAGACCAAGCAATAAAAAATTTTGAAAATGTAAAGGAAGCTTTGAAGGGAATTTATGAAATATTAAATATTAACATTTCCGAAAAAGATGTCTATTTCAAATTGGCATCTGATAACATCATAGCTCTTTATCAAAACTTTTTAGAAATGGTGATGAATGATAATAGTGCTAAAATTATCAAAAGAAAATTAAAAAATTGCGAGTTAGAAGCAGACATTCCCTTAGGAGCCTTTTCACTCAATGGAAGTAAAAAGGTAAACTTCTAATTGATATTTTCTCTTTGAAATACCACTTATTTTAGGATTTTTCCCGTTTCCATGTACCATAAATAAAGATCTAGTTCTGCTAAATTAAGATCAAGCTTATCTGCAATCTCTGTAAGTAATTGTTCGATTTCTAAATATTTCTTTTTTGTGAGCGTTTTTGGTTTTTTTACTAGATTATATTTTACTAACACATCTACAATGTGGAAGTCAACAATCGCATAATTTTTAAAACCAATATTTCTAAGGAAATGACTAGCTTCTTTATAGCCTAGACCCTTTATATTTTTAACTAACCACTCTCTTAATGAGTTTTCTTCCATATCAGATTTAATTATTGATTCTAAGTCTTGTATATAGTGTTGAGCTTCACTTATATATTTTGAGCGAATATTAGGGAATCTATAATGATTTTCTTTGAAAGCATTAGCCAATTCTTCTTGTGAGAAATGCAAGAATCCATTACCTATATTCTCGTGAGCCTCAATACATCTTTGTGCGTCACAATTAGCCGTCATGATGCAGAAACAGAGCTCCTTGAATATCATATCACTTGATTTAGTTTTTATCTCATGAAACTCTTCAATTCTTTCATTAACCAGTTCTTCTATTTCACTATTTTTAAAGGACTCAAGGGCTTTAATAAGTTCACGCATTCATTGAAAAAATAAAATATTACATATATTTGCTATTATTTAGTCATATAAGTGCATTCAATTTAATGAAGATATCTCCGTCATTGCCAATTTATTCTTTATTGAAAACTAATAATCAATAATAATTTAAAATAGCCTAGAAATAAATTTAACATACTGTAAATTATTTCTTAGTATTAGGAATGAAAGACTTTTAAAACAATGACATTGCATAAGAAAAAAGTAATAGTCCTTGGTTCAATAGCTTTTGATTATATCATGGGTTTTGATGAAAATTTCATAAATGCCGTTTCAATTGATCATGAAAGAGGAGATTATCAAAGTACAATCACGGCCAGGGACAGGATCCAGCATTTCGGTGGAACTGCGGGAAATATTTGCTTTAATTTGGGATTGCTAAATCTCGGAAACGCTCATGTGTTTTGTTCCGTGGGGAAGGATTTTGAAAGTTTAGGATATCACGAACATATAAAGAAATTCGATAATGTTGAGTTAGGGATTGATGTTCAAGAAGATCTTTTCACCGCGGCTTGTTATATAGTGAATGATATTAAGGCAAACCAAATGATCATTTTTCATGGTGGAGCATTAGAAAAATGTCAAGATATTGATTTAAGGGAACGAATTGACGATCCTTCACAGTACATGTATGCGATTAATTCCACGCAGAGTGTTGAGGCAATGATTAGATTCCAGGATCAGTTATATGAATTAGGAATACCCATAATTTTTGATCCTGGCCAAGTTACACCTCTTTTTCCCAAAGAAATATTAATCAAAGCTATCGAAAAAACGGAAATCTTAATCGGAAACCAATATGAAATTAAACAAATTGAAGCCAAATTGGAGAAAACCGTGCAAGACATTATAAAACAAGTGAGAGCAATAATAATAACTAAGGGTGAAGAAGGATCAGAATTAATTTATAAGGATGAGAATAGAACTTATCAATTTGACATCCCTATCTGTAAAACTAAATCAGTGGTTGATACAACTGGAGCAGGGGACGGGTATAGAGCAGGAGTACTAACGGGATTATCTTTAGGCATGACCTTAATAGATTCTTGTCGATTTGGTTCAGTGATAGGTTCCTTTGTTGTAGAGACGAGCGGACCTCAAACCCATTTTTATGAATTAAGAGATATAAAACAACGCTTTTTCAATACTTATGGGTACATTCCTCAAGAAATAGAAATACTCAAATGAGTCCTGTTTTTTTGAATTTAAATTACTTAAGTTATTACTTTTTGGAATAATTGTAATAGGAAAAAAAAGAATTAGAGAATAATTTAAAAGCGAGGAGACTTAGTTCTAGTATGAATAAGATTTTTTAATCTCTATTTAGTCACTGAGGTTTTTTTCATTAACGAAAAGGATAATAAAATAACTAAGATGGGTACAAGTGATAACTATAATAGTGTAGGTACCAATCTAGATCAATTACCTGAGGATGAAAAACAAAAAATCATTTTAATCCTAAAAGATGAGTTTGAAGTATAATTTTATTAATAACTTCCATTTTTCAAATTAAAAAGTTCTTTTCATTCAAGTTAATATAAGTTAGGTTATTTTGAGTATTTTTAAAAAAATTTTTTGTTTTTTCATTTTAATCAGAAGAGATCGATATTAACCAGAAAACCTATAAATCTTATTGAAGTATTTGACGAATTAATAAAGAACCAAAAATTTTAAAAAGATTTAAAAGAGCATAATAAATTTTTTAAATTCGCTCATGTTTTCTACATTATTCAAGAAAATCTTTTTTTCATGGATAATATCAGTCATTAGAAGAAAATGAGAAGATCATGTTATTTGAATTACCCATTATAGTAGAATTTCGAAAAGTATTATCAGAATCTGGGGCTCATCCTGTTTTTTTTCTTTGTCTCTATATAATCATCCCTTTCTCATTGATTTGCTCCTTTATTTGTTTATTAGTGATTTTCAGAAAGATAAATTCATTGGAAAAAAAAACAAAAAGAATGAGAGAGATTAGTTCCATTATCCAAAAGGGAGCTTCAGTTTATCTCCGTCAACAATCCAAGATGTTGCT
>SDNN01000161.1 GCA_004524425.1 Promethearchaeota archaeon | reverse complement strand
CCTTTTGTCTCCGAAAAGTTGCGATAAATTGCAACAGGTGGTCCAATAGTTTGGATTTCATTTTTATTCAAGTATTTCATAATCTTCTTAAAGAATTTCGGTAACTTTCTAGGAATTTTTTTAATCGTGGTTTCTGCTGAGATGGAGGCTATGGGTTGGGATTTGATTTCCTTAACTTCAATTTCATATGACATTATCCTAACCATTAAAGTTTTCATTTTAAATTTGTCAATTATTATAAGTTTCAATCAGAAATAAGTCATTGCGATTGAAAATAAAAAAAAAACCCAGACCATTAACTTTTCAAAACAAAAAAAAAAACAACGTTTATACTGGTTATCTTTAAAAATTTGAATTGTCATTTATATAATAGACTAAAAAAATTGATTATTGATGGAAAAAGAAGAGTTTTTAAAATTACTACCAAAATTAATACGGGAAAGTGACGAGGTCAAGGGAGCAATTATTACTGCTTTATCTGGAGTCGTTGCAACAAAGGATGACATAGAAAGATTAATAGAACATTCAGACAGGCGGTTCGAAATGATGGAGAAGCGCTTCGAAATGGTTGATAAGCGATTCGAAACGGTTGATAAGCGATTCGAGACCTTAATAGAACAGATGAATAAAGGATTTGATGAGGCTCGTAAAGAAAGATTAAAAATAGACGTTAAATTAGACACCATGAGCGGAAGAAGTGGGGTAAGTTTAGAAAATACCATTTTGTATCTTTTAAAAGATAAGTTAATCCGAGAAAGTATCAAGGAAAGTGAAATAACTAAGGAATACCTAATTGATAGGGAGGGTAAAGTTTTTTGGAAGAATTACAATTCGGATATTGATGTATTAATTAAGGATGGAAAAACAATTTTAATTGAAATTAAATATACAGTTGATAACAGAGATGGATATCATTTATTGAAAAATGCTGAACTCTATAAAGAACAATTTAATAAAGAATATGATGAATTAATGATTATTTGTTTAGAAATCAATCAAGTCAATTTATCTCAACTACAACAACAAGGTATTAAGGTTATTTCCGGAAAAATCATTCAATAAGTTAGCAATACGTTCAATTTTTATGTTTCTGTTTCTAGATTTCTAAAAATATTTTATAACCAAATAAATACTAATTAGTTTTTATAAAATCTTCTTCATTAATGAGAGATTTTAGTAATTAGGCTAAATATTTTAGTCTCGTTCATCAGCAATAGGTTAAAATAATTATAAACATTTTAGGTTTTATTGATCTTATAAGATAGGGGATTGATTGGTAATGGAGCATAAATTTTTAAATGAAACAGGAAAATATTCGGGTAGTAGGAGACTAGACACTTCTGATTTCGAAGAACTACGATATGATGATGAAGAGACCAAGGAAAAGTGGTTAGGAGGAATAAGAGAGATAAAGTTCAAAAGGAAATTGAAGCGTTGGAGAAATAATATCTCGGAAGATATCGATTTTGATGAGCTTTTTATTCACTTGGTTGGGCAATCACACATAGATTGTGCCTGGATGTGGAGGTTCGAGCAAACCAGAAAAAAAGCACAAGTAACTTTTAGGAAAGCAATTACCCATTCGAAGATGTTTCCTGAAACCTTTTGTTATGCGTTAAGCGAACCCATATTATTAGAATGGATTAAAGAGGACAATATTGAATTATTCAAGGACATTCAAGAAACCGTAAAAAAGGGCAATATTGAACTTGTAGGGGGCTCTTACGTGGAACCTGATTGCATGATGATTTCAGGAGAAGCCCTGGTCAGGCAACGACTTTATGGCATGCGCTTCTACCGTGACAATTTTGGAATTCTACCAGAAGTGGAATGGTTTTTGGATTCATTTGGTTATAATCATGGACTGCCTCAAATTTTATCAAAATCAGGTGCCAAATATTTTTGGACGAGCAAGCTCACATGGAATCAAGATACTATATTTCCATTCGTTCATTTTTGGTGGCAAAGTCCCGATGGCTCTCGCATTCTTACCGCTAATTTCCACATGGATGTTCAAGTGCTCGAGACTTGGAATGACTTTAAAGTTGGCCGTAAATTACTTAAATCAGAAGGTAAAAAGGTTTGGGATTATACAATGGATTACAGCAAATTAAATGACCACATGAAGCCAGAAACATGCCCTCTTATCGGTTTCTTTTTTGGTTTAAGTGATGGTGGTCATGGACCAACGCATAAAGAGGTGGCCTTTGCGAACGAATATGCTAAGTTAAGTCCTTTTAAGTGGAGTAGAGTGCATGCTTTTTTTAATGAACTTCAAAAATATTCTAAAGAGTTTCCAATTTGGAATGATGAATTATATTTAGAAAATCATAGAGGGTGTTTCTCAAACCACATAGAAGTAAAAAGATACAATAGAAAATTCGAGAGTTTAACAACATCTTTGGAATTTCTCGCAATCTTGACTTCACTTGCCAATTCACATTATCAATATCCATTAAACAAAATTGAAACTCTTTGGAAGGTCACTTTAAAAAATCAGTTTCATGATGTCTTGCCTGGTAGTTCCATTCCAGAAGTCTATGATGAGGTGTGGAATGATTGGAATATCCAAAAAGACCTTATTAGAGATATCACCAAGGATATCGGCGCATCATTTTCGAATAACGGTGAAAGGAAGTCTGAAAAAGATGTTGCTCATATTATACTGTATAATTCGTTATCTTGGGAAAGAACCTCACGAGTATTCATCCCCATTACCGTATTTGAACAAGCGCCTGTATTAAACAGCGATGGAAAGCCCAATCATGCTAGAATTACATTATTAGATGGAGAAGGATCTTCTCACGATTGCCAACCTGTTGCTGAAGAGAATGCTAACACCATAGATCCATTTCCTGCTGGATGGTGGACCGTCATTAAATTAAAGCCATTAAGCATGACTTCCGCGAAAATCTCCCTTCTAAGTGATTCAGAAGAAGAAAAAATTACTAAGGATAAATGTATAAAAGTTTCAAAAAATTCAATATCTAATAATTTAGTATCCGTGAAGCTTGATGCTAACACTGGTGCAATGGTCGAACTAACCGCTACTCACATTAACAATGACAATAATCTCTTGAAAGGAACCAGCTCCAATTTAACCTACGCCTATCTTGACGATAATAAACAATATCCTGCATGGAATTTGACTCCTGAATATTGGAAGCATCCCCTCGAATTTTCACAAGATTCCAAGGTTAACATCTCGATCACGGAAAATGGACCCATTTTTGCCACTTTACAAGTGTCAAGGATGCTTGGTAATAATCCAGTATGGCAAAGTCTAACCTTATTTAAAGACTGTCCAGAAGTGTTCTTGGAATATGACGCTGACTGGAAACAGAAAAACGTGATGTTGAAGGTTTTATATAGCACTCAAACCAATGCAGAAACCGCAGTAGCTGATGGGATTTACTGTGCCATTAAATTTAAAACGAATCCGGAAACCCCGTGCGATAAAGCTCGATTTGAAAAAATATGCCATGAATTCTGCGATATAAGTACTCCAGATAATGATTGGGGACTTGCACTCCTAAATGAAGGCAGGTATGCGTTTGACGTGAATAGTGGAGATATGAGACTGACCATGCTTCGGGCTTGCAGATACCCTCCCCCCGCTCCAGAGGCGTGGGTAATCGAAGAACGCAAGGTAAATGAAGAATTGTATGGCCATCAAGTCCCAGAATTTAGTGGAATGGGACCACTTAAATGCAGGTATGCTCTCTATCCTCATGAAGGGGGTGCTCTATTGAACGTCGATGGGTCTCCAAATCCATTAATAAAGCGAAAAGCAGAAGAATTTAACAATCCCATAGTGATTATCCCTATAAATAACCTCGATTCAAAATCAAATGAATTCAATAAATGGTCCAGTGAGCCTTTATTAGAAATACAAAGCCCCAATGTCTTTTTAGGGGCTCTAAAAATGAATGAATGGGATAAGGATGGAACAATCATCATGAGATTCAATGAAGGATTAGGAGTACCAAGCATGGCACGTGTTAAAATCAGTGAATTAATCGCTAACAAAATACCCTCGATTAAAGTTGTCGATTTATTAGAAAGAGAAATTAATCATTCATTTAAATGGAATGATGAAACTAATATTCTATCCTTTGAATTGACCAAATTTGAAATCATTACCTTTAAGCTTATATTAGAGTCCAAAAAATAGGAGCCATTGCCACAAGAAATCTTTGGATGCCGAAATTCAGAAAAAAAATCTCTCTAAATGAAGATTTGATGTCAATGGTCTACCATGGAATGAATATTATTACCATAATATTTATATTAAAAAGCAACTATCCAATTATTTGACATTATGGTAAATGTTTTTTGATGGCTGATAAATGCATGATTTTGCTTCTAATTAACAGAACTATAAAAATACCGACAAAAAATCAGTAGAGAGATTACATGGAATATTTAAGAGAAGATGATCTCATATCTCATAAGATCCTATTTACAGGTTTAGATGCTGCTGGAAAGACAAGTATAATTTTGACGCTTCAGAGAGAATTTTCAAGAATAAACATGGTCAAACCTACAAGAGGCGCCCAAAGGCACTTCTTTAAGTTTCTTGACAAGGAGATACGAGAATGGGATTTAGGGGGGCAGAAATCTTATAGGATATCATACTTAAAAAATCCAGATAAATATTTCGCTGGAACGGAAAGTACCATCTATGTAATTGATATCCAAGACAATAAGCGCATTCCTGAGTCCTTGAGTTATTTGACGGACGTGATTAAACAATTTAGGAAATTTAATTTAACTCCTCCAATTAACATTTTTTTTCACAAATTTGACCCATTTTTTGAAAAGAATTATAATAACAACCTGAATTTATTATCCTTTGAATTAATGAAACAAATTAAAACGATAACAAAATACGAAAAGTTATCTTTTTTCCAAACTTCAATCTATAATTTACCTTCATTGATTACTGCCATATCTCATATTTTATTGGAGTTATATCCAAAATCCAATCTTATATCAAAAACCATTGAAGAATTTGCAGGAAAATTAATGTGTGAAGGATTCATCTTGCTTGATAATAACGCTTTCATTCTAGGGTCTTACTATAAGGATGATCTCACGAAAGAATTATTATTAAGTTCAATTCCCCACTTTCTATCCTTAAATGATCATTTTCAATTAGACGGGCTTGATAATAACAAGATTCATATAGTCATGAATAGGTTTAATTATTATTTCTTGTTTAGAGATGTACCCATTTTGGGTAATGGTGTACCATATTACATATTCGTGTTAAAGAGTAACAGTCCTTGGGACTTGTATTTTAGCAGAAAAGATTTCAATGCCTTTATCACCATAATGAAAGAAATGTTACAAAATATTCCTTAAGCAAGTTCATTTTAATCGTAAGAAGATTTCATTTCAACAATTATTCGATTTTGAAAATCATTCACCTTTATCCAAAAAATGACGAATTCCATCACTATTAATGAAATTTTTTTAACTTTTTTAACAAATCTTAAAATACTAGTGATTCATACATTGTAGTATTTAAAAAATTCAACTTGTAATCTACATAAGTGTAAAAAAGAAGTGAGGTGAGAAGATAATGGTGTTTTACTTGGTCACGTTTACGTACCCTCCTGAAAAGGCTAAAGAGGTAGGTGAGGCATTTCTCTCAGCTAAGGCACCCAAATTACCTGATTTTGTGACCCAGGAAAAAGTATTTGTGGTATTGGATACAGAAGTGAAAAATTACGTGATTTATGAAGTGCAAAATAACAAGGCACATGAAGGTTATATAGCCATTAATAATAGATTCACTGGATATTTTAATATCAAGGGTTCTAGGTTTAGGATAGAACATCTCATGACGACAAGAGAAGCCTTACCATTAATAGGTTTGAGTTAAATAAAAAAAATTATTTTTTATAAGAAAAATGCGCGAATGGGTTATTTTTGAAAATCATGTGGATTAAAAAATTACAAAATTAATCTACTCATCTTTTTTTATTATTCTTGGATTATCACTATAGTTAACATGAATATTTTTGATTTATATACTTCTAAAAGATGATAATTAAGATGAATGAAAATTTTAATTCAAATCCATTGAATGAGATCATGTCCTGTCCTTTTTCACAATCGTGCGCGCTTCCTAAACTTGAGAGCCTGTGCAATTTTCCAGATTACAAGTTGTGTCCTGACTACCAAATTAGGTTGCAAAAGCTAAAATCTAGTACAAAGGTTCTACACTAACTCAATTTTCATTTTTAAAAAGAGTTAGTCAATTTATTTCAGTATCAATTTATTTTGAATATTTGTAAACAACATGAGGTTAAGTTTTTTCGCGAAAAATGGTATTACTTTTCTCCTGCGATTAATTCGTCCAGGATAATATCTAATTCAATCTCTGAATTTTTCAGTTTTTTTAAGATCTTCCTGAGCCCATAATCATTAGCTAAGAGTTCAAGCAAATTTAAATAGAGTCCAGAGAGGTTTTCTTCAGCCATTTCTAGATAGAAATTGTCTTTTTCCTTATCAGAAATCATGAGCAAGATTTCGTATAGGGCTTTAATTGAATCCTTAATATTGTCGAAGTTTTTTGCAGCCTTCTCAACAAGGTCAGCGGTGAAATTTGATTGAATCATTTTTCGAGTCACCTAAGATAATATAGT
>SDNN01000160.1 GCA_004524425.1 Promethearchaeota archaeon | reverse complement strand
ATCCTTATATAATGAATACTTTAGGAAATAATTAAACTTACTTTAATAATTAATAGTAGAAAAAAATCAGATTTCTATCTCATTCGCGGTTTGATAAAGATAATTGAAATAATACACTGCTGCGGGACTGAAGGCAATGTGATCTGCATACACTCCGAAATACGAGAGTCGTTCGAAGAATTTTTGCGTGAGAATGATAAACGCATCTTCACCTTCATCTATCATTATTCCTATTCCAAAAATCTGGTCTCTTGATTTGATTTCGGCAACATTCTGGTATTTCTTGATTAATTCTTTATGTTTTTTTGCATCAAGAGTAGATTCTTCAATCAAGAGTTTTATATTAGTCACCCCTCGCGCCCTCGCTTTTTTAATATCTTCTAAGAAAATTTCAAGTAATTCATAATCAGAACATACTAAATATAAGGAGGTTTTTGCATTTTCAATTAAACTCACTGCCCTGTTTAAACATATGTCCCTTCCTCTATGGATGTATAATGCAATTTTGATGGGTTGATCATGACTTTGATAAATAGGAGTGAGTGTTTGAATGATCTTGTTGGAATTTTTATCAAAACCATCGTTATATTGCTTTTTAGCGATGATTAGAGCCTCATCTGGAGATTTGGCAAAATATCTTGAGGGCCTACTTTCTTCCTCTTTAATTATCCACTTTTTGTCTTTTTCCAGCTGTGTGAGAATATTATATATACGCGAATAGGGAACTCCTGAAGCTTCACTTAGTTCCCGAGCATCCATAGGTCCTTTGCAGATCAGGGTAAGATAGATGCTTATCTCATAATCAGTTAATCCAATTTCCCTAAGTGATTCCTT
Organism: Promethearchaeota archaeon; assembly: GCA_004524425.1. Next base: position 5,892 of record SDNN01000160.1, on the reverse strand, counting down.
TACTGAATCTGGGATGTCGTTTGACATGAGTGATAATTCCTCGTAAGTAAAAGATATTTATTTAATATATATAATAATTACTTTATTCCTAAATAAGTTTATTTCTGATTTAAAGGGAATATTAATTAGAAAAATATTTTTGAATAAATTTTAAGCGATAAGATTCTGGATCTTTAGCATCTTGTAAAATAAAATCTTCATATTTTTCATATAAAACTATCATGTCATCATAAAGTTCCTTAAGTCTCGAATCCGGAATAAAGATTGCTTCTTTTAGGGGCTCAAGAAAAATTTTCATGATTTCATGCCAACTTTTTTCTTGCTCATGGTATTCATAATGAGCTTTCATGGATCTCATGGCCGCACCTAAAGCTGCGGATTCCGTAATATTGAATTTTTGAATTTCTATTTGAAAGATATCTGAAGCAATTTGGAGGATTTCTGCATTAGCAGAAGCCCCGCCTGTTGCATATATTATTTTTGGCTTTTCCTCGATCCATTTTGAATGAAGCCTCATTGATAAGAATTGAGATTCAATAATGGCTCTAACATTAGCCGCAACATTCGTCTTATTGAATCCAAAACGATATACTCGTGGTTTTAGAACTAGTGGAACGATTTCTGGTAAAAAATAAGGAAGCATTATTCTTCCCTCATTTCCAGGCCGAGTCTTGGATAATATGTCAGAAAATTCATCCCAATCGAGAGAAAAGCTGTCTTTAATTCTTTCTCTTGCTAGTGAACCATTTTTATAACAAATTAAACTCATGTAATCTCCAGTTGGCGCACCGAAAACATGGCCTTCACCATTGAAATCCAAGAACAGATTCTTTAAATAAGCGAAATAAGTGTCACTAGTACCAAGACTAATCGCGACGCTTCCCTTGTCTATGAGTCCAACACCTACTAAGCTATTAGGATTATCTCCTGACCAAGGAGTAAGAATAGTGTCTGGATGGAAATCAAATTTTTTCACGAAATATGGAGAAATTTTTCCAATTATATCTTGTGAATCAATTAATGAAGGTAATTTTTGTTTTAAATTAGGCGCAGTGGCTTTTAACGCTCGATCATCCCATTTTTTAGTTCTTATATTCATGAGGTTCATGCCTGCCCCATCACCATGATCTATGGGAGCATTCTTGCCCATCAAAACAGAAGCCATGAAGGAACTTACTAAATGTATGATTGCTGTTTCTTTATATTTTTCAGGATCCTGCTGGTAAAACTTTCTTATTTGAGGTCCGCTAAATCGTTCAAAAGTATTAGAGCCCGTGATGTTGATGGTTTGTTTCATCCCACCCAAAGAATTTCTAATTTCCTCGCACTGTTGTGAAGTACTGGAATCCATCCAAATTGGACTTGTCTTTCGGCTGAAGCATCCTTTAAATTGGTTTACCAATTCTTGTTCTTGATGTAGGTTATTAAATCTTTTTGCAAATTCTTCATTTAAGTACACTGTACCATGTTGTTGACCTGATCCAGAAATAGCTTTGATATTTACTATGGAAATTTTATCCTTAATTCTCTGGAAGATTAATTCTAAAGCTTCTATCCACATTAAGGGCGGTGAATGAACCACCCTTCCATCTTCAGAGATTAAAACTCCATTTTTTGTATGATAATGAGGTAAATCAATATCAAAAATGATTTGGGTTGTGTAAACTATAGATTTTTTATCAAGGACAATGGCCGTCAAACCTTGAGTAGAACAATCTAATCCTAAAAAATAATCGCTCATGGTATTTTTAACGAATAACCAATTTATGAATTTTTTTTATTTGAGAATTAATAACTATAAGTTAAGAATCAATCAAGATGTTTTTAATTTTAGATTAATTACATCTCTTAACTTTAGATTCCTCGACAAAAACGATCTTCTTTCTTTCAAAAAGTTTCAAAGTTAGATAAATTTAATAACGAATTAGCATGATTTAATAATCAAGAGTATTATTTTTGTTAATTTTCATAATTAAAATTAATATATTTATTAAGAAAATTTAAAATTGATTTATTAAATTTTATTCTTTCAATAATTCAAGTTAAATTGTTGATTTATCATGGACGTTATAGATTTGAAGATTTTGGAAGAGCTTAAGGAAGATAGTAGGATGTCCTTTAATGATATTGCTCAAAAGGTAAATAAGACAGAGGCAACTATTCGGCGTAGGGTAAAGAAATTGGTGGAAGAAGGAATTATCAAAAAATTCACCATCAAATATTCCATTGATCAAAAACCTAAAACACGAGCAACAGTAAAGATTGAGCCAGATTTTAAGGATATTAAGAGGATTCTTAATGAATTAATAGCGATTGAGGAAATTACAGACATTTGGAGGCTTTCTGGTGATTGTGGAATTTTTATTAAGGTCGAAATTGATACTATCGAAGAATTTAATCCTTTAATCGAAAATAAGATTTCCCAAATTAAAGGGGTTAAAATAATGGAAACTTGTTTCATAACCGATATAATAAAATAGTAAATCAATAATCTTTTATTTGTTTTTTGAAACTTCTTCTGAATAAACAAAAAGAATTATGCCATCAGAGCTTCAAAAGTCCAAATATTGAGAAATTTCTCCCTTAATTCATTCGCTAATTTAGGATCTAGGACATTCATACATGAAAAGATTTGATATGATTTCAAGGGATTTTGGAGTTTTATTATTATTCTTTTTCTGTCAAAGATATCATATATAGTAGGAATTCTTTTATTGATATATCTCATCTCCAAATCATGAATTTTTGAAGACATGCCAAATAATTCTTCATGTTTTTGTACAATCATGTTAAATAATTTTAAATTCTGATTCTTTTCCATATCTGTTAATGGACGGTGGTCATATTCGAAACTCCATAGAAATTTCATACGGATTCCACGGTCTAGTGCATTTTTTATTGGATTATATAAATTATGTCCAAATTTTAATATTTTTAATGTGTTTTTATTAATAAAATTAATAAATAAAATTTCATCTTTCGCATTATTACAAGATTTTATATACAACGATAGAATTGATTGAAATCCAAATGCTGTTGACCAGAAGATCTTACTGGGTTCAGTTTTGATAAAAGTTTCACTTTCATGTAAATTTTGCTCGAGAATTTTGGCTCGATCAAAAAGATAACTAATTTTTCTTCGATGCTCTTCTGATTGATGAGTTATTAAATTATAAAATGCTTGATTAACCGGTAAAGATCTAAATTTCTTCGGACGTGAATCTATTACTTCAATCATACTTCTATTATTTAAATCTTCTAAAACTTCATAAATTCTTCCACTTGGAACACCAGATTTACTACTTATCTCTCGAGCTGTTAAGAATTTGGATGGAAATTGGAGTAATTTTACATAGGCATTTATTTCATAAGTAGAAAGATTAGCTGATTTTAAAAATTCTATTAAATTCCCTATTATATCTTCAGACATTATCAAAATCATATTATTTTTTGAACCTAAAAAAGGTTGTTCATGATCGGAAATTAAATTAAGTTAAAATATACAGTATTGATTATTTAAATGAAAACTTTAATTTAGAAATCAAATAAAATGAATGTTTTAATAATATACTTTTCTCAGACGGGTAATACTAAAAATATTGCTGAAAAAATTGAGCAGGGTGTAATCAACTCAGGCAACAATTGTGAAATGATAAGCATTAAAGATTACAATAAATATAATCTAAAAAATTATGATCTTATAGGTTTGGGAACTCCAACATTTTTTTATAGAGAACCTATTAATATTCAAAAATTCATTAAAAATCTTGAGCCATCGCATAATTTGAAACATTGGTTCTTATTCTGCACTCATGGCAGTTTAGTTGGAAATACTTTCTATTATATGAATAAAGAATTAAGTAAGAAAGGTTTTCGGGCAATAGGAACTTTTGATTGTTATGCAAGCTCTTCAATCCAATTTTATCCACAACCCATGCATACTGATGGTCATCCTGATGAGATAGAACTGAAAGAAGCTCAAGAGTTTGGGAGAAATATATGTGATATCAGTACTAAGGTTAAGAGCGGGAACCTGACATTGTGTCCTAGGTTTACTTTAAATCGAGATGCTTGGTGGGCTAAAGAATCAGAAAAATTAACTATGGATCTTCTTAGAAAAGTGTCTCCTAAATTTACAGTTAACTCAGAAAAATGCACCAGATGTCTAAGCTGTCAAGAGCAATGCCCAGTAGATGCTATAGATATTGAGAGTGATCCTCCCGAGATACAAAGAGAAGGATGCATTTTTTGTTGGTATTGTGAAAAATTATGTCTTGAAGGAGCAATTGAAGCAGATTGGACAATCATGAGAAAAATAAACAGAGGTAATTTAAAGAGATATGTTAGTGAGTTAAAAACCGCAGAAAAAATAGGAAAATTTAGACCTCATATTGATTATGAGAAAATCATCTAAATTTTGAAATAAATTACCTACAAAATTCCTATAGATATACCATTACTTATGCTTTCCTTTCATAATCTTCTGAAAAATTCTTATCATTAATTATTTTTTCAACTTCATTCGAGTTTAATTTGATCGATAAATCCTTAAAAAGATTATATTTTCAACTAAATTATGAATGAACAAAATAGAGAGCTATATCAGTCTCTTCAAATGCATTTAGATAAAATGCCTGTTGGATTCCCAAAAACAAAATCTGGTGTAGAGATAAGCTTGTTAAAAAAATTATTTTCCTCTGAAGAAGCGATCATAGCCACAAAACTAAATTTTTTTCCATTGAGTTTGAAAAAGATATATCGCAAATTAAAAAAAAATGAAATAACAATAGATGAGCTCAAGCAAAAATTAGATGTAATGGTTCAAAAAGGGCTTATCATGACACTTGAAAGCAATGGAATATCGAGTTATTCCAACATTCCTTATTTAATTGGAATTTGGGAGATGCAATTGGGTAGACTTACTCCTGAAGTTGCTAGCGAATCTTATAAATATTTTCATGAATCATATTTTGAGAACGGTTATAATAAAACAGGAATACCACAAATGCGTACGATTCCTATCGAAAAAGCTATAAAAAATGAATCTACTGTAGCTACCTACGATCAAGTTCGTAAAATAATAAATAATTCAGATAAAATAGCATTAACAGATTGTATATGTCGAATTGGAAAAGATTTAATTGGTCAATCATGTAAAAAGACTGATCTTAGAGAGACCTGCATCATGCTCGGAACTTTTGCTAAAATGAGAATTGAAAACGGATTGGCCAAACCGATCTCTAAAAAGGAAGCGTTGGGCCTTCTTGAAAAAACTGAAAAGGAGGGTTTAGTACCACAAACTTCAAATTCTCAAGATCCTTTAGTTATTTGTAGTTGTTGTGGGTGTTGTTGTGAAATTCTTTCTTCACAGAGGAAATTTGAAAAGTCTGCCCAATTTTTCGCAACTAATTTTCATGCCATGGTAAATTTAGATGATTGTATTGGATGTGGAACGTGTGCAGAAAGATGTAATATGGACGCCAAAATAATACTTGAAAATAATAAACATGAAATTAATCTTGATAGATGCATTGGATGCGGATTATGTGTTCCTACTTGTCCTCAAGGAGCTATTAAACTTATTAAAAAGAGAGGAGAAACTATTCCACCAAAAAACACGGTTGACACATATACATCAATTATAAATAAGAAAGCCGATATGGCGAGAAAATTAAATAGATAATTCTTTTAATATATCTTCTTTGTCTATTCTCTAATCATATTTCAAAAAAATTGAGCGAAACGAAATATTGAAGGAATTAAACTCAGAACATTTAAAAGTAATTTTAGAGATAATAAATAATTCTCCTTATTTCAAGCATCTTAAAATGGAAGTTAAGGAGATAGGGATTGGTTATTCTTTATTAGAAGTAGTTTTAGAATCCATGCATT
>SDNN01000159.1 GCA_004524425.1 Promethearchaeota archaeon | reverse complement strand
TCCTTAAACCCAGGGTACATGCTTTTGAGATTATTCCAGACGTTCATGATCTCTTTGTCGGAAGGGATTTTAACTGTTTTCATATTTCTAGCTTGAGCCATTCGTAACATCAGGCCAACTTCTGCCTTTTTATTTCCTAATGGAAACACGTAGGCCACGCATTGAGGAAACGACTTCGAATACTCTAAATCACCATTACCTATGAAGTAAAATTGCAAGTCAGGGGTTACATTAATGTCAATATTTGCTTCACTTATCAAGCACTTGATTATTGGACAGTTCATTTCTTCATCATAAGCTATATTATAATGCCTTCCAATAATTCCAGAATGGCCGCTACAGTCTAAAACGCAATTTCCATGAACTTCTTTGATGTTCCCATTTCCATCTCTATATTTGACTCCCATACAAAGACGATCTTTTTCGATGGGGCTTATTACCTCACAATTCAATTGAATATTTACATCTAAATCATGAGCAATCTCTTCGAAACGGTCAATGAATTCCCTCCATTCAAAAAAATAATGATCATAAGTACGATGCGTTATAGTTGTCTGTTGATCTCCTGGAGAGTGCCAAACCCTTCCACCATTTGATTTTGACCCTACGGACGGTAAGAAATCTCTTCCCAAGATTTCATCTACTACCTGCACATGTGCCATACCTTCTCCGCGAGGTTTAGGTCCTGTTATCTCTCCCTTCTCTAAGCATATAGCACTTAGGCCCAATCTAGTAGCCACTATGCTTGCGGTCAGGCCTGCCGGGCCTGCACCTACAATTATGAAGTTATAGAAATCATTATCTTTATTTAGTTCAGACATTATAATTTAAAAGAAAAGAACATAGTAAAAGTTTCTTAAATGAATTACAAAATTATCGAATTAAAAAAAAATAAATAATTCGCGTTTATTACTGATTCACAAGCACAAAATTTTTAAATTACTTAAGTACTTTCTATATTTTGATATTTAAAACTGAGATAAAGACCATAGCAAATAAAAGATTGGAAGTCAAAATTCAAGTAGAATAAATCATCAGCTATTAAACTTTACAAACATGTCCTAATTATACAGGGATTTTAAATGGTTAACATTATAGAAGAAAGTCTGAATTTCCCATCAATGGATCTTTTTAAACTAGCAGCAGAGAACATTAATGATTTAATAGCAATAATTAATGATGAGTTTAAATTTGAGTTCATCAATTCAAGAGCACATCATAATTCACTCGGATATGACAAATCTGACTTGATAGGAAAAAGTGCAAAAGAGTTTATTCATCCTAAAGATAGGAAAAAAACTGCTAAAAGTTTCAAGAATGTATTCGAATTAAGGGAGCAAGAAGGGAATTTAAGACTCAGAGGCAAGGATGGAAAATATATTTGGGTTTTCATGAAAGCAATTAGATTTGTTGAAAATTCAGATAAAGTAAAGGTTCTCATCATTGCCAGAGAAATAAAAACACCACGGAATATTATAACTAAAAAAAGTGAAGAAAGATTCAAAGAAATCTGTGATAATTTAACGGAAATACGCTTTTGGAAGTTTCTTCAACCCAAAGAGGCAATTGTAGCTTATCAAGAATCACAGGAAATGTTAAAATTAATAACTGATAGTATCCCTCAATATATTGCTTGGAAGGACAAGGATCTTCTTTATATGGGTTGCAATAATAACTTTCTAACTCTTGTTAGAGTTAATGATCCCAAATACATTATTGGAAAAACGGATTTTGAAATAGGATTAGATGAAGAAATTGCCATTTCTTCTAGATTAAGCGATACTCGTGTTTTAGAATCAAATAGAGCTGAATATCACCAAATCGAATCATGGAACAAGAGCGGTGATGATATTTGGTTTGACATAAATAGGATACCCCTTCATGATTTAGAGGGTAATGTGGTAGGAATTTTGGTTACCCTTGAAGATATAACCTACAGAATCACTGCCGAGAGAACCTTACAAAAGAGCGAGAAAAGATTTAGAACATTAATAGAAAAGATGAATGAAGGATTATGTATCTTAGATGAATATAATATCATTACTTATGTCAATGACAGGTTACTAGAAATGCTTAGACTGGACCGAGACGCGATGATGAACCATCAAATTAGCGGATTTGTCGGCTCTAATTATGTCGACTCGCTCGAAACAAAACTGCAAAATCGGAAAAAAGAATCGCAATCTTTTGAACTTGTATGGATCGATAAAAATGATAATCCCGTATATACCATGTTTTCACCTCAGCCTGTATTCAGTCCCGAAGGTAATTTTAAAGGCAGTTTTGCGGTTATCACTAATATAACTGAATTAAAGAAAGCAACAGAAAAATTAAAAGAATCTGAAGAAAAATACAGGGATTTGGCTGAATTATTACCGGTTATCATTTATGAAGCTGACTTGAATCTCAATCTCACGTATGTCAATCCCATTGGATTTAAAAAATTCGGATATACACAAGAAGATTTTGAAAATGGAATTAATATAATACAACTCGTAGCTCCTGACCAAAGAGAAGAAGGAAAGAGAAATATAATAAATGTATTGAAGGGGGTTGAAACCAAACCCCATGAATACGTCATGAAAAAAAAAGAGGGGTCTAATTTTTATGCGAGTGTTCATTCGAGACCTATCTATAAGAATGGAAGTATCATAGGATTAAGAGGCGTAGTACATGACATCACAGAGAGATACCTCGCAGAAAAAAAATTAAAGGAGTCGGAAGAAAAGTATCGCCATCTCTTCAATAGCTCGCCTTATGCTATTTGGCTGGTAAATTTAGAAGGTATCATCATCGATTGCAATATCACGATGAATAACTTCTTATCGATATATACTAAAGATGATTTAATTGGTAAAAACTTTAGAGAGGTCATGAAGCTCTTTTCTTTAAAAGGGGATCAGCGATTCGAGAATTTAAAGGATATATTTAATAAAAGATTTAACCTTTTAATTGAAAACGAGAAACTAGAGCCCTTTGAATTTCAAATTACCAGAGGAGATGGAAAATTATTTTGGATAACCATTGAATCTTCATTCGTAAGTGTTGGAAATGAAAGATTGATTCAAGTCTTAATTAAAGATATCACTGAAAGAAAGCAGGCAGAATTGAAAATCTTAGAGTCTGAGGAGAAATTAAAAAAATTGAACAAGGAGTTAGAAATAAAGGTAATGGAAAGGACAAAAGAATTGATGCAAAAAAACATAGAATTAAAAAAGCTAGATGAATTGAAGGATGAATTCATTACGGCAGCAGCTCATGAACTCAAAACACCCCTCATTTCAATTTCAGGATATACTGACTATATTTTAATGAAATATAAAGAAATTTTAAATTCGGAAATGACTCAGGATTTACTGATTGTCCAAAGAAATATTGACCGATTGCATAAATTAATGAATCAACTTTTAGATGTAATGAAGATCGATTCTCAAAAAATGGAATTAGATTTGAAACAAACCAATGCTTCCGAACTCATTCATAATTGTGTTGATGAGTTAAGTTATCTCATTAAAGAAAAAAATCATGAAATCTCCCTAAATCTTGAAGATGATGTCTACATACAAATGGATCCTGAACGAATTTTCCAAGTTTTGTCTAATTTACTATCAAATGCAATAAAATTCACTCCTCCTAATGGCAAAATCGAGATATCATTACTGAAAGATAAGCCCGCTAGAAATTACATTTTTAAATTCAAGGATAATGGAATAGGATTAAATAACAATGAAATAGAAAGACTCTTCAAGAAATTTGAAATGGTTAAGCAAGTAAATGAGGAAGAGTATAATAAAGGAACTGGATTAGGGCTGTATATATCTCGAGGATTTATTGAAGCTCATGGCGGCAAAATATGGGCTATTTCAGAGGGATTAAATAAAGGTACAACGTTGTTTTTTAGCTTACCAATGTAAATCTAGAGGAATTAATCAATACCCAACTTCTTTTCAATTAAAAAATTTGCCATGTATTTTATCTTTGACTAAAAACCCATGCTCTCTTCATAAATATTTACTTTTTTATTTAAATATTAAGCAATTGATTATCAAAATAAAATATTAAAATGAATTAATACAAGAATTGATAAATGTCGACTTTGATTATTGCTGAAAAAAGCAAGGCGGCTCAATCAATCGCAGAAGCTCTTGGTCCTACAACAGCAATAAAAAAATATAAAAATCTTTATATTTATTTTGTTCCTTCAAAAGACCTCTACGTCTTGCCATTAAGAGGTCATATTATGGAATATAGAAATACTGAAAAGTATAAATCTTGGACGAAATCAATTCCACGTGAAATAATCACTAATCCGAGTTCGATAAAAAAATTACCAAATAAATACTCCAGGTCATATATCGATGCTTTGAAAGAATATGGAAAAAAATGTAATAAGGTTATAATTGCAACAGATGCAGATGTTGAGGGCTGCAACATTGGCCTTTTTGATGCATTACCATTTGTCAAGCAAGTCAATCCAAATATCTCTGTATCACAAATGTGGTTGAGTTCATTGCAGGCTGATGAAATTAAGGATAAATTTAGAAACACTATTAATCCGAAATGGAGCTGGGGTGAATGCGGAGAAGCAAGAGCAATTACAGATGCGGTTATAGGATTTTCAGCAACTAGAGAATTAACCAATACCCTCAAATCGGTATTAAAAAAGTTCAATAGATATTTCATATCTATAGGTCGGGTTCAGACGTCTTTATTATATTTAATTTATCTGAGAGATGATAAGATTGAACTATTTATCCCCGAACTATATTTCATCATAGAAGCAAATCTTTCAATAAAAGACTACGAGATGAAAGCCAAGCATACTTCTAATCCATTTAAACAAGAATCTGAAGCCAAGGCAATCCACGAGAAGATAAAAAATGAAAAGATTGCTGACATTATTGATAATAAGAAAATCAGCAGCAAGCTAAAGCCACCTACTCCCTTAAATACTGCTAAAGCATTAGTCTTATTGACTAAAAACTTAAAGATAAGTGCAAACCTAGCGCTTAAAACAATGTCTAATCTTTATTTAAACAAAATTATCTCGTATCCAAGGACGGACAGTGATGTCTATAAGGATAATTTTCCTCATGCTGAATATTTAAAAAAATTTAAGATACACTCTCAATATGGTAATTATGCTCAAGCCTTATTTAATGAAAGGAGGTTATTTCCAACAAAAGGTAAAAAAGATGCCGGTGATCATCCTCCTATCACTCCTTTAGAAAGCCTTGAGTCAAGTAGCTCTAAATTTGAAAACAATATTCAACGGAAGGTTTATGATCTATTAGCAAGACATTACTTGGCATTATTTGGCAAGGAAGCTATAGAATCAAGAACAAAATTAAAATTATTGATAAAAAATGAACCTTTTATTGCTAATAGCGTTAGTCTTATCCATGAAGGATTTTTAAAAATTGCTCCATTTCTTAAAAAAAAATATGAACCCGCAATTCAAATAACAGATACAAAATTACCGATTGAATCAATTAGGCTAGAAAAAAAAGAAACAAAACCTCCTCCGAAATACACTGATACCACTCTTTTAAAACTTATGGAAAGGAATAATCTGGGCACTAAATCCACTCGTCCTTTGATCATTCAGATATTATTAAATCGTGATTTAATTTATCGTGAGAGCAAGAATTATTCTTGTACTGAATTAGGGAAATTTATCATTTCAAATTTAAAGGAAATATGGCTTCCTTTTTTAAAACCAGAGTTTACTAAGTTCATTGAAGAGCAACTTGAAGACATAAAAAATAAAAAAAAGAACATGAAAGAAGTCATTGATCATGTTAAAAATGAATTTTTGAGTCTCTTTGATAAGTTTATAAAAAATAAAAAAGGATTCCTTCCAAAAGTTAGCAGGTTTGAAAAAGAAGTGGAAACTAACTTAAAAAATGAAATTGGAACAAAAAAATTCCCGATCACGAGCTCCAAATGCCCTCATTGCAATATGAGCCCAATGAAGCTCGTCACCACGGCTAAAAAAAGAAGATTTTTGGCATGCATGAATGAGAATTGTGAAAAAAAATATCTTTCGGTTCCAAAAAAAGGGAGAATCCATATTCTGAAGGGGACATGCTCCAAATGTGGATTTAATATATTTAAAGTAACTCTTCGTAAATATAAAAAATCATTTCATTATTATTTATGCCCTAATTGTTGGAACAAGGGTTTTGATGATAATGATCAAAATGGTTTTTGTTCAAATTGTGAAGATTTCAAGATCATAAATGAAAGATGCGTAAAAAAATAAAACGTGAAGGCTTTAAAGATCAAGGAATCTAAATTTTGTAAATGCAGCTCTCACTAATCCTAAATAATTATTCGTGATTTTATAATAAATTTTGCCATTGACAATTTTTTTTCTTAAATAAGTAGCAGAGGTTATTTGGTTTAACGATTCTATCATGGATTGAAGGGTGACCGACCCAAAATATTCATGGTGTTTTCTGACAATTCTGATTATTTCATACTCCCCATGCCATTTGCCATCTAACATGGTCATTAGTATCTTATTTTTCACGGGCGTTTTCAAATTTATGATTCTATTAAATAAATTAGAATGAGAGGGCTTAAATGCACATTTCATTAGAGTGGCAATATTCAAATCTTTTCCATTATATTCTTCCAAAAAATACACCTTTTAATTGAGAATCCTTAAATCATTCCATCTTAAAACGGTACTTATTGTATGCTGCTCTTGTAAGCCCAACATAATTATCTGAGAT
>SDNN01000158.1 GCA_004524425.1 Promethearchaeota archaeon | reverse complement strand
GAATTTTATGATTTTGGCGGCAAAATCAACTTGAAAGAATTAAAGTCTGATATTCGTGTCAATGGTATCGATAAAAGACTCGTGTTAATTCAACCTAATTCTCAAGGCCATGACGAGCTTTCTATTATTAATAACGAAGCTGTCGTAGCTAAAATTGTGGGAATTTCCATTGATACTATAATGGAAAGAAAAAAAGTGCTTCTAAAAAGGGAAAAATTGGGAAAAACTGGGACTTATTTGAAAAGAGAAATTGGTATTGATGAAACGGTAGAGGAAGTTTTAAAGAATTTGGCAGATAAGAAGCGTATTATTCGTAATAAATTGAATTTAAGATGAAAAAACGAAAGATAAAAGAATCTAACGGAAATACGTTTTATATAAAAGGTAAAGGAATTCCTATGGGCTGTAAATTCTGTTTGGAAGGAGCAAAAGCCGTGCTTTTTTTAAATGGTTTTTGTCAAAAACCAAATCATTGCTCATGGTATTGCCCAATCTCTAAAGAAAGAAAAGATAAGAGCACCACTTTCATTGATGAGATTCAAGTTCTTTCAAAAGAGGATATATTCGATGAGATTGAAAATATAAATGCTAAAGGAATTAGTATTACAGGAGGTGAACCCTTATCAAAATCGAATTTAGAAAAGACTTTAACTTATATAAAGCTACTTAAATCCGAGAAAGGTAAAAATTTTCACATACATCTATATACTAACGGGATAAATTTTAATAACCAAATAGCTGAACAATTAGCTGAAGCAGGATTGGATGAAATTCGTTTCCACCCCCCCAAAAATAAACTAAACAACATTCGGTATGCGATTAATAAGGGAATGTCAGTAGGAATAGAAGTACCCGTGATACCTACCAAAGAATATATCGATTACCTCAAATACGTGATCAGTTTTTTAGAAGAAATTGGTGCTGATTTTATCAATTTAAATGAATTTGAATTTTGCTTCCCGAACAGTCAATCATTAAAAGAAAAAGGTTTTGAATTGGAAGAAGGATCTATTGCTTCCGTCAAGAATAGCAAAAAATTTGCAATGGAATTATTAGATGATATCAATAAAAAAACTTCAATAAAAATTCATTTCTGTACCATTAGGGCAAAAGATTATTATCAATTAAAAAATAGATATCTAAGAAGAGCGAAATCAGTTCATTATCCATACGAAGTAATTACTCATGATGGTTTATTGTTGTTTGGACAAATCGAGGCTAACATGCAAGATTTGTCCTCGCTAAAATTAAAATTATTATCAAATTTTAAAATTCCATCAAAAATGATATCTTTTGAACTTGATAAAATAAAACTACATCCTGAGATCATCTTAAAAGATGAATTTATTGACTTTTTGGAAGAGCATCAACTCTCTGGTTTCATAATTGAGATGATTCCATTTCGAGGGAAATATGCTCAAATAACTGAAAAAACTCCTTTAAGAATTTTTAAACAAGAAATTGGTCATTTTTCATGAAAATTAAAAATGTCACCTCAAAGGATTTAAGAGAAATTTATTCTTTAGAGAAAAAAGTATTTAAGGAAAATGCCTTTTCAAAAACCTTACTTAAAAAATCAATTAATAATAGCACGTTTTTCTTAAAATTAGAAAAAGACACGTTTAGAAAAGTCAATATAGGGTTTGTAATTGCTGTAAGGGATAGGTTGGACAGGGTAAATATTATTAATTTTTTAATTAATCCTAAATACCAAAATATGGGTTATGGAGCCTATCTTCTTGAAAACACGATAAAAAGAATTGAGCAATTGAAAGGTATAAAACAAATCGTCCTAAATGTTCAAGTCAATAATTTGAGAGCGATAAACTTATATCACAAATTTGGATTTAAAATAATAGAAAAAATAGACCATTATTATCGATCACGAGAAAATGCATATTTGATGATTTTAAGCATAAAACCTTAGGATTTTCTATTAACTTAAACTTATAAATAAATTCTATTATAATAAAAGTAGAAAAATTTCATAAGTTAAAAAAGTTTTAAATGAAAAGGTGTTAATCAAGAATGCCACAACTCGATGATGAAATAAAAAATGCCATAAAGAAAGGAGTATCTCTCGAGAAACCGAATCAAGATGAATTAAAAAAGAGAGAAGAGGAGAAAAAGAAACGCATGGAAGAGCTGGAAAAAGTAAAACAGGCTCTTGGTGCGAATGATTAATTTTTTTGGACCCTATTTTATATATTTTTTTTATTTTTTATCTTAAACTATTAAATATTCAATTCCATAGAGATTTAATTTCTCTACTACTTATTTAATCATAGAAGCACAATTAATTTTTAAAATCAGGAACCTCTTTTGAAAATTCTAAATTATAATCAAAAACATGGAGAAATAACGCTCAAAATTGATACATTGAATGATCTTTGGACACTCTACAATATAATTTCCAAGGATGATATTGTTGAAGCTCGAACATCTCGAAGAGTAATTTTTAGAGAAGGAACAAAAGGGGATAGAAAGTCGATGGTTTTGAAGTTAAGCGTTGAAGAATTGTCATTTCATGAATTTTCTAATAGGTTAAGAATAAAAGGGACCATTTTAGAAGGTCCCGAAGATTATGTAAGTTTTGGCACGTATCACACGTTTAATGTAGAAGTTAGCAATAAAATATCAATCATTAAAGAACACTGGTATAAAAGCGAATTAAAGCGTTTAAAAGAATTGTCTAAGTTTGATGCTAATTTCATAATGTTTTTCATTGCCATTGAACGAGGGCTTGCTACTTTAGCAGTAATCACGAACTTTAGTCATAATACAATTGCTACTATAAAAAAAAATATTCCGGGTAAAAGGTATGAGCAATCTTTTAGGAACAAGGCATTTTTAGAATTTTTCGAAGATATTCAAGGAGTCCTTGAAGAAAATAAAAAAAAAATGGACATAGATCTCATAATCATTGCCGGCCCTGGAAATACTCCAGACATGTTATTAAAATTTCTAAGGGAAAAAGCCAATGTAGATTATTTATCTAAAATTAAAATATTACACGCTAGCTCCGGAACTGAAAGTGCCATTTTAGAAATATTAAAATCTAAAGAATTATCCACAATTAAAAAAAATGTTAGAATAATCGAAGAAACAAAGAAAATAGAAGAGATATTTCGGTTATTCAGTACGGATTCTGATCTAATTGTCATAGGATCTAATGAAACTTATAAAGCTGCTCAGAGAGGGGCGATTAAGGATCTTTTTTTAGTAGATCTCCTCATTCGAGGAGCTTCTAAAAAAGACAAGTTAAAAATTGAGGAAATCATCACAAATGTAGAAAATACCGGAGGAAAAGTGCATATTTTGAGTAGTGCTCATCCGACAGGTCAACAAATTATTGATCTGGGGTCTTTAGTAGGTATCTTGAGATATAAATTACATGATTAAGATGAATAATGAATTAATATACGTCAATGAAGCCTCCAGAATTCCTTTATTTGGAATTGATTTTCTAGGGATCATTGATAGAGGAACAAATATCATTGAAATAAAACCTTTAACCATTTGTAATTTGCATTGTAGATATTGCTTCGTGAGCGCTGGAGATTATGAAACCAACTTCCTTGTAGATCCCGACTATTTATTGAAAAAATTAAAACAAGTGCTAAAAATAAAGGCAAGCGATGATATCGAAATTCATATAGCACCCTATGGTGAATCTTTACTATACAATCAACTTTATTATTTACTTAAGCAATTATGGAATATTAAAAATGTTAAAATTATTTCAATGCAATCAAATGGATTATTATTGACAAATGAAATCATTGAACAATTGGAAAAGGTCAATTTAACTCGTATAAACATTAGTTTAAATACACTAAATAGAGAATTGGCGGAATATTTTTGTGATTGTGCCTTTTATGATATGGAGAAACTTAAAAAAAATATTTATCAATTACTTATTTCTTCAGTAGATGTATTACTCGCGCCTGTCTGGTTTCCAGGTAAAAATGATGAAGATATCGAAGATATTATTAAGTACGTGAGGGATTTAAGAAGTGAGGGTTTTTCGGAAAATCAGATACAGCTTGGAATACAAAAATATCTCATTTATAAAACTGGTAGGAAATTGAAAAAAGTAAGACCAAAATCCTGGGGCTATTTCTATAAACAATTAACGAAGTTAGAAAAAAAATATCAGATTAAGTTAAAACTGGGACCAAATGATTTTGGCATCCAAAAACGAGAATGCTTTCTCACTCTAAATTTAGAAAAGGGAGATAAAATCTCAGCCGAAATTATCTCCAAGGGAAGATGGAATAATGAATGTATAGGAAAGATAAGCAAAAATGTTGGTATTAAGATTCTATTGCAAAAGCCACTCATTTTTAATCCAAAATTGATTGGAAAAAGAATTGAAGTTGAGGTAATTAAGGCAAATTATAAAGATAACATCATTACTGCCAAATTTCCCGCTTTTTAAAGCAGATAAAAATAAATAAGAGAATTGCTAACATTAAAATATATTTTTTTTACATTTTAAAATTCTTAAATAAAAAAATGTTGGTAAAAAACTATGAGTCCAATAATTACTCATGAGGATGAGCTCGAATTAGCAAAAGGCGAGAAGGATTTGACGTCCCAGCTCAAAAAAGTAGCAAAATTACAAAGATCCGTCTCAAAATCTCAAATAAAATTAGCAGAAGATATCGCCAAGTTAGATATTGGAAGACAACTACTTAATCGAACCTTCAGAGACGTGTTAAAACAGATGCAAATGCTTGCAAGAGAATCAAGATCCAATATCAAAGATGAAGAGGTAAACTTTTTTCAAGATATTGTTCATGAAACTGATGAAACCACGGAAGCAGGTAAGAAATACGTAGATTCTATAAAAAATATTGCCTTAGGAAAAGAAGATCTAGCACATCGATTTGAATTGTTTGCTAATGCACTATCCGAAGTAGCGGGAAGAAGATCAGGCTTGATTAAAAAAGCATTGAAGATAGAAAAAACTAAAAATAAAATGATTGAAGGCAGTAAATTGACCATGCTCGAAAATGAATTAAATGATCTCCAAAGAGATTTTGATAGAGCACGAAATAGCTTATTAAAAGAAATAGAACAGTTCATCCAAACAAGAAATGAATTAAATCAAATGTGGATTGAATTAAAAAACAGTATTAAGGAAATGAGTTGAAAATTACATGCTTTTCAGGTGATTTAAATTTTAATTGATACTTTCAGAAAAATGTGCCTTTTATTGGCCAATCATGGATAAAATTAGAATTATATCAAACAAAAATAAATTTTTATTAAGCACAACTATATTAAATATAAAAGTATAAAATCAATCTGATTATTATTATAAATAAAAAATAATGGTGAGTAGACATGGCTGAAGAATTTGCAAGTTTTCTCGCAGATGCTAAAAAAAGCCCTTTAGAAGAAAAGGTAACCGCATTTGGAGACATCATTGAAAAGATAATGTCCATTGTATTGAGAATACCTGACTTGGTTGACCAAACAATTAAAGGCGTCGAACAACAAATCTCTACCTTACAATCTAGAGTTAATACGCTATCTAATAACTTAAATGCTATTAAGAGTGGCAGTCCCGTAGCAGCATCGGCATCAGCATCGCCCTTACCTTCTTCCGCAACTCCCGCAACTCCGCCACCTCCGCCAGGAGGCCCCCCCGGAGTTCCACCACCCCCGCCCGGTGGACCGCCCGCGGGAAGACCACCTGGACCAAGTCGTCCCGCTAGCCCACAGAGTTTACGTGGTGCAATAATGGGTGAGCTTAAACAATTATTTGCTAAACGCAAGAAATAGCTCTTCTACCTTGATAAAATAATTAAGTTTCATCGAGCTTTTATAATCTAGAAGAAGTTTATTAAAAATAAGGATCTATTTTTTTACCTTGAAATATGCTTAAATTAAAATCATTAGCAAATTATATGACAAAAACCATTATGACTTTTTCTTGAATAAATCCATTTAATCAAAATTAAAATACCACAGATAATAAATACATATAACAAGTATCAAAATGTAAAAAGAATGCGAAGTTGATCTGTTTAATTGGATAAGAGCATTGCTAAATCAAAAGGAATCCAATCAGTAAGGATTACTCATGATTTCAAAAGGCGGATTCTTGAGATTTTATCATTATTTCGAGTGATGAATAACTATTATTATAAGAAAGGTGAGATTCAGAGGCAAATTCAGCCTTTAGTGTTTAAGAAATTTAAAGAGAGCATAAAGACGATAATCAAAAGAGGAGATTGGCTCTTTACCATCCCTACGGCTCTTAATACCTTGAGCGAAGATTTTATAAACAGAAGAGATTCGTTTAGATTTCCCGATAGCATAATTCTTTTTGAAGCGTGGATGAATTTAGGAACTGATGCTCTCTATCCAAGAATGGTAATTCAATTTAAATTTCCTGGATTCTTAAAGGGCGAAAAAACGAGAAATGTATTTCAATTTATTTTTTCCAGTTCAAGAGGCTTTGGTTTTCCCATCTATTTTAGTCCTAAATTTTATAATTACGATTTAGGTTTTTTGAAGTACTTGGAACCCATCTTAAAGTGGAGTTATACCGTGTGCCATAGAGCAAATCAAGCAATTTTTCTAGTAAATAAGAGGTTAAGATCAAAAAGACATCATCCAGGTGAATTTGAATCCGTAATAATTTCTGAATATAATAGAAACGTGTTTAAAGGAATTAATACTCTTTTACATGGATATTTTACAGGTGATCCCAAGCATTTGGGTGAATATGCTTCCTTGGAAGAATG
>SDNN01000157.1 GCA_004524425.1 Promethearchaeota archaeon | reverse complement strand
ATTACCAGATCAGGCGGGCGGTGATTGGACCGTCGCAGATCTAAAATCGTATACTTATGAGGTTAGAAATTACGCTTTTGACTGGTATATTTGGATTGAAGATGGATATGACGATGAGAAAATCTTAGAAGAACTCACGGATTATTTCCAAGACGAAGGTTATGTAGTCTTCTTCGGTTTTACAAGTTCCTTCATAACAGCCATATTTGAGAGCTTTATTGATCTCATTACCTTGATCATGAACGGAATCTTAATTTTCGCAATAGTAATCTCCATGATAGGACTAGCACTTCACTGCTTACTTACCACTATGGCGCGAAGAAGAGAGATTGGAATGCTTAGATCGATTGGACTGAACAAGAAAGGAATAGTGAGAACGGTATCTGGTGAGACTCTCGTTGTAGCAATACTGGGCGCATTAATAGGAATCATTGCTGGATTATTAACAGGGATCATGATGGTAACTTCTGTTCCAAGCACGGAATTTTTAACAGTTACGCTTACCATTCCATGGTTGACTATTTTAATTCTTGTCGGGGTAACCATCATAACCGCTATTGTAAGTTCAAGATATCCGTCCAAATGGGCTGCCAATATCAATATCATTGATGCTGTGAGAACCAGATAAATTGAGGTGCAAGAAATGAAATTAAAAAGATCAAACTCAAATGGAAATAATGAAATTAGTTCTCCAGAAACAGATAAATTTCTATTGAAACAAACCTATAAAATGGATCCTGACGTGGTACTTGAAGTCAAGAACCTCAGAAAGGTATATGCCCTTGGTGATTATACAGTCATAGCCCTTGATGATCTAAATCTTCAAGTAAAAAAAGGTGAATTGGTTGCAATTGTAGGTCCATCTGGTTCTGGGAAAACTACCACCATAAACTGTCTTGGTGCTTTAGATTTTCCAGATTCGGGTAATATCATTTATAATATTGATGGCAAGGGAACAGGCAGGGATATTACAAAAATGAATGATAAAGAGCATAAAGAAATGCGACTTCGTAGAATTGGATTAATCTTTCAATTTTATAATCTTTTTCCAATTTTAACAGCTTTCGAAAATGTAGAACTTCCTGCATTACTTTCACAGACATCTAATAAGAGAATCAAAGAAAAAGTAACAAGACTTCTTAAGATAGTAGGTCTTGATCATAGAATGACTCATCTACCAACGCAGCTTTCCGGTGGAGAACAACAGAGAGTGACGGTGGCAAGATCAATGGTAAATGATCCCTTAATCCTTTTGGCTGATGAACCTACAGGAGAACTTGATACGGAGACAACCATGCAAATAATGGAAACATTCCTCAAGTTTAGAGATTTAGGGCAGTCAATTCTGATGGTCACTCATAACATTAGAATCGCAGAAGCTGCAGACAGAATCTTGACCCTTACAGATGGCAAGATCGTTGATGAAAAGGAAGGTGGAAAACCTGTAAAAGAAATTTTTTACGAATAAAACTGGAGGTTTAAAATTACGATGTCAAAAAATAAAATGAAAAAAGAAGAGAAGCTATCAATAAAGCGGGATGATGAAAAATATACACCAGATCCAAACTCGATGATACATGTGTTTGATTTAAAGAAAATCTATCACATGGGAGAAGTCATCGTCCATGCTTTAGATGGTGTCAACATGAAAATAGTCAAGGGTGAATTCGTATCTGTCATGGGGCCTTCAGGATCAGGTAAGACTACCTTACTCAACATGATTGGGGCATTGGATAATCCTAGTGAAGGTGCAGTATTTGTTAATCGTATCAATGTAGCACATATGGATGATGAACAGCAAACCAACTTAAGACTTAGAAATATCGGTTTTATTTTTCAGTTTTATAATTTAGTACCGGTTCTTACAGCTTATGAAAATGTTGAGCTACCTTTAGTTTTCGCTGAGCTCGATGAGGAGATAAGAAGAGAGAGAGTGACCAAGTTCTTGGAACTGGTTGGGTTGGGAAAGAGGATGGATCATCTTCCCGCTGAATTATCGGGGGGAGAACAACAAAGAGTCGCTATTGCTAGATCGCTTGCTAATGAACCTGCATTAATCATTGCAGATGAACCTACAGGAGAATTAGATACGAAGATGGGAAGAGAAATAGTCAGTCTACTACATGATTTGAATAAAGAACTAAACCAGACGATATTGATGGTAACTCACGATCCAGCAATTGGAAAACTTGCTGATAGACTTTTAAGAATGAGAGACGGAAAAATCGTAGACGAGATTAAGCTATAATTATTATATATTTTTTAATTTTTTTTTATACTTATTTTATTTTTATTATCAAGCAATTCTACTACTAATATAATTATATATATCATAAAACCTGTTTTAAATTCATTTACACATGGTACTTATCGATACTTTTTACCTTAGATATCATTAAATTTCTGATATTAATGATTTTACTTTAATAAATCAGAAATGTTTAATTGCCCTTGTTTTTTAAAACTAATAATTATTTAAAATTTTAAACATTTTAAAAAATTTAAAGTAAAGAGCGCGCATCATCATGGTAGAAATTAATAAGAAATCATTACTACTGGGATTTGTCATGGGCTTTCTTTCTTGGCTTTGGGCTTTTATTATTGTAGGCTCAGCAATGTATGATTTCGTAGCCAATAAACCCAGAACATTTATCTTTGAATTCTATATTGCATTATTAATAGTAAATGCTATTGTTTCCGTCCTAATATTTGCACTTTATCTGTGGAAATATGAAAAAGTCAATCCCATTATTCAACATAATTGGATGATTGATGCTTTGGTGCTTGGTGCAATAGTTTGCTTAATGAATTATGTATTTGATATTATATTCTTCGGAATTTTTCTGCAAACCGATCTTCTTGCATATTTCTTTCTTGAATCCACGGCAGGATATTCATATCCCATAATAATATTGTGGATGCTTGTATTAGCTTATCTAATCTATGGAAGGAAGGATTAAAACATTTTTCTCTAAATTTTTTTATTAATTATTTAGCAAGATCCATGAATTCACAAAGTTTTCAAAAAGATTTATTATCCACGATTCAAAAAGAAAAAAAAGGATATTTAGCTATTTCTTTTAGGATTAGTTCTCACTAAATATTGAAAATTTTGCTCCTCAAGATCGTCATACATCTTCAGCTCATCGGTCAAGAAATCCTTCAGTGCAATTCTAATGGCCTCTGATCTGGAAGGATAAATCCCCTTATCATTGAGAACTTGAATAGCCGATAAATATTTCTCTGGCAAGTTTATTGTAATAATTTTCATTTTTAACCTCTATCTTGCTCAAACTGTTATTATATTATTAATATATTTTATCAGATGATTTATAAAACAAGAATATTAAGCGATTAATCCTATTAATTAATTAATGTTTAACGAATACAATATTCTGACTATATAGTTTCAAAAAATACGAGGAATCGGTTAAAGAAAGGAAGGTTTAATAAGGTTTATTTAAAGATTTCACATGAATAATTAACGAAAAAGCGGATTTATAAAGATCCGCATGGCTTACTTCCTTAATATCTTCCATTAAGACCAATTTATAATCCTCTTCTCTTTTAATATAGGTAATGTTATTGGTTCTATGATCATTATCCAAATATACATCAATTTTTAACACGCTTTTCTTCAATTTTCCCGGAAATTCCGGCATCATGTTAAATGTGAATAATAAATCTGGCTCAGGATCATTAGCGTGCAATACAAATACTATATTTGGTTCGAGAATAGCCATGAAACTTTCTAGAGAATGAAATAGATCGTCAATTTGAATTATCGAAGATTCAGCTTGTTTTTCCGTGTAAAACGTGCTACAATCACTAACATGAGGAAGCAAGATTTTCTCTTTTCCTCTAAAAGCCAAACTCATTTCATTTGCATTTAAATACTTCTTAAAAACGGGATTATCTCTTTCGATAAGCAAGTCATCTTTAATAGGATCACTTTTAACATAGATAATCAATGAAGTTGAGGTAAATAAATTGATTTTTTGATAATAAATATTAAAATTCGGATTATAAGGTAAATTAATTACATCCCTACTACCTCCTAAACCTATCTGAGCTAAAATGTTATTCGGTATTTGGCTTGTTAAAGTGAATAATAAGAAACTCCTGAAATCTTGTAATTCTATAAAGTTGGTAAAATCTTTAAATTGCTCGTTTACTTTGGTCATTTTTAATTTTAAAGGTTCGGACATTTCATTTCCTCTGAAAAAAGCATGTTTAAATTGAGAAAAATAAGATATTAAATATATTAAATTAATCTATTCTAAATAATTATCTAAAAATTTTTTTAAGGATATTTGTACTTCTTGGGTTATGTGATGTTCTATTTCACAGGCCAGTCTTTCAGTTAAATCTTGATCCTTTATTTTCAACACCTTTTCAAAAAATGATCGCAAGAGTTCGTGTGTTTCTTCTAATTGTAATGCAATCGCTTTTCCTTTATCTGTTAATCTAATGGATTTTCTTGGTTCCCATTTTATTAAAGCATTTTCTTTCAATTTTTCTAACATGCCAGAAACGCTAGCAGGTTTCACATTTAAATGTTCTGCAAGTTCCTTATTAGATACCCATCCGCCTTTTTTCTTCTTAGCTATATTATATAATTCATCGAGATATCTTTGATAACTCTCTGGAATATCTTCAATTGAATCAAGGTTATTATTGTTTTTTTCCATTTAAGATCAAATTAATATTTTTAAAATTTATTGCATGATCAATAACCATAATTTCTCTTAAAAACATTATTGACTTTCCAGTGTTTGACTTTTTCACTATTTAAAATTTTTTTTTTTATCTCATATAAAATGAGAGCTCGAAAAAGGAAATAATTAAATAGTAAATCATGTAATTCAGTCATAAGCACTTTATACGGTTTCTTTTAACAAGGGAGATAACATGAGAATTGAAGATTTAGACCAATTAGAAATAATCCATGGCACGTTTACTCTGATATTCATTGTGATTTCAATACTTGTAGGCATCAGAATTTTACTAAAATTTTTGGATTTCAAGGAAAAAGAATACATTACGGTTGGCTTGTCATGGATTTTCATCAGCTCCGCATGGTGGGGTGCTGGTTTTTCATTTTTATCCATTCTCTTGGTTCAGCAAACTCTCAATCCAGTAGTTTATTTATTAATCGGAAATGCATTCATCCCCATTGCCATCATTTGTTGGATATATTCATTTACAAAACTGGCATATCCACATCTGACAACCAAATTGTTATTAATATACCTGATAATCTACATCCCCTATGAAATTTACATCATCTATTCTTTAATAGTCGATCCTAGTTTAATAGCTGAGATAAGAGGCACATTTTATGCTCAACCAAGGCTGTTAGTCATGATTTTCCAAATATTAGGTGTACTCACTGCTTTTGTAACGGGCGTGATATTTTCGAAAAATTCAATTAACTCTGAAGATGCTAAAGTAAAATTAAAAGGAAAGCTCTTATTATTAGCTTTTATTTTATTTACCGTTGGAGCCTTCATGGATGCAGTCATCACGTTAACGCCGATCACTTTAATCATCGCAAGATTAATCTTGATAACTAGCTCTATTTTTTATCTGTTCGGTTTTCTTTTACCAGACAAGATCGCGGAACTGTTGCTTAAAGGATAAAGCAAAAAAATTAAATTTTCTTTTTTTTTCATGTTCAAATGAGCTTCAGCAATTTTATAATTTAAACCTGCACTCTGAGTTTAAATACTTTTAGAGATATAAATTTGTAAAAATCAATTTATGGTTCTACATGAAAACATCCCTCTATTTTTTTTCAGGAACTGGCAATTCGCTCATAGTTGCTAAAAAACTTTCTGAGAAACTAAGAGGCGAATTGATTCCTATCGCTAAACTATGGCAAAAAGATAACATTACATCACAAGCAGAAAATGTGGGTATAGTTTTTCCATTATATTTTTGGGGATTACCTGCTCTCGTCTACGATTTCCTAGAAATGATTGATTTAAGTTCGGCAAGCTATATTTTTGCTATGATCGTGAGTGGTCATGGAAGAACTGGCGCTGCCTTGAGCCAACTTAACCAGTTACTCCTCAAAAAATCGAAGCGATTGGATGCAGGATTTCCCATAGAGATGCCGAGTAATTACATAGTCATGCACGATCTTCCTCCAAAGGATGTGGAAATAGAAGCACTCAGAAATTCTGATGAAAGAGTGGCCATCATCGCGAAGAAAATTCTAAATAGAAAGAGGAGAAAACTGAAAAAGGAAACCCTTGCATTCATAGGAAACCTGGGCAATAAGATGTTTCGGGAAAGAGTGAATTTTACTGATAAAAACTTTTATGCCGATGATAATTGCGACTCTTGTGCAATCTGTGAGAAAGTATGTCCCGTTAATAATATCAAGATAATTGATGGCAAACCGCGATGGCATCACCAATGCCAACAATGTTTAGCCTGCCTCCATTTCTGTCCACAACAAGCCATTCAATATGGGAAAGACACCTTGGGCAGGAGAAGGTATCACCACCCCGAAATTTCCTGGAAAAGCATGATAAATCAAAAAGAGGCATTAAAATAGGTTTTCCCATTCATGAATGATGTGATTTTTAAAAAGCTGGGCCATTTTATCATTAAAGATCATTACCTGATCGTTCAGTTTTCTTTTGCTGTACAAGAATTCTGAATTATTAATACCACCATAAAATAAACAAATGTAATCCTCTTTTTTTTATTCTAATAAGCAATTATAAATATTTAGAGATTGATGTTATAATCATAACTACTTAAAATGTCATGGTT
>SDNN01000156.1 GCA_004524425.1 Promethearchaeota archaeon | reverse complement strand
CCACTTGATCCCGTAGGGAATTACATTCTCTCCTTCTCCCGTACCAATTCCTAAAATTACTCGTCCCTTGGATATGTGATCTTGAGTCAATAAAGTTTGAGCAAGTACAGCCGGATGCCTTCTAAACGTTTCAGTTACACTTGTACCCAGCATGATTTTATTGGTGTTCCATGCAGCAAGTGCTATTATCGAATAGACTTCATAAAAAATATGGGGATTATCTTGGAAAGTCGCCGCACTAATTATTTCTGGGGTCCAAATTGAATCTGGAGTCCAGCCCATCAAATGATCTGCAAACCACACGGAATCATATCCTATTTCCTCAATTCTTTTTACCGCATTTATCCCTTTATCCACGGGACCTATAAAGCTTCCTTCTGTTCCAATTTTTAGATCACTTATGTCCATGAAATCACGTTTTATTATGAAAATAGTTTATAATAATAAATTGAAACTTGTAATATATAAAATATTCAATCAAGAATTAAATAAAGCTAATATAATATTTCTTTTTATACGAATTTTTTTTTCTAATTAATTAATAGGGCTTCAATCATGGAAAAGGATGGAGATGCATTTCTTCCCTTAATCCTTTCTAATCATCACGTAGAAGGATTTTTCTAAAATTTTAATAGGTATAGAATTTTATTCTATTCATGAGATTTAGTTTTCACATTCCCGTACCAACTCCTCGGCTTGAGTTAATGATTGAAGGAACAAAAAAAGCTGAAGAGTGTGGTTTTTTTGGAGTTTTTTATGCAGATCATACAGTCATGCTCCCTCCCGGTCCCGGAATTTGCTTTGATGCTTATTGTTTTTTAAGCTCCTTGGCAATGGTCACAAAAAAGGTTAAATTATGTACAGGAGTTTCTGATTGTCACCGCTTTCATCCAGCGCTTATGGCACACAAGGTAGCAACCTTAGATCACAT
The DNA here is from genome assembly GCA_004524425.1 of Promethearchaeota archaeon. The sequence goes on along the minus strand of SDNN01000156.1, from coordinate 5,910 downwards.
TTCCAATGGAAGGGCAATGATAGGATTGGGCGCGGGGGAGGCAATGAATATTGACATGTATGGCCTGAATAGAAATAAATCAGTTTCAAAATTAAGAGAATATATCATTTTAATGAGAAAATTTTGGACTAAAAATAGAGTAAACGCTGATAGTGAATTTTGGGGAAAGATGAAAAAAGCTTATATACAGATAAAACCAATTCAAAAAAGTCCACCGATTTATCTTGCAGGAAATGGGCCAAAGACTCGAAAAATGACGGGAGAACTAGCAGACGGATGGTATCCACTCTACCAACCTCCGTGGGTTTATAAGAAGAATGCAAAAGAAGTTATAGATGCTGCAAAGAATGCTGGCAGGGATCCTTCAGAAATAGATTTAGTTTATGATTGTTTTGTCGCAATAGACGAAGAAGATCCTCAAAATGCGGTGGCGAGATGTGAATTTTTCAAACCATCCTTTTTATTAAATCCTACCATTACCAATGAAGCATATCCTAATTTAGATATTCCCGAAGAGTTAAACATTCACAATTTTGAAATGACCAGTAGAGGTGCTCTCGATCAATTACAGCATTTGGACGAATTACCAGATACGATTCTTGAAGATTTTAATTGTTTAGGTACGACCGATGATGTCATAGCCAGTATCGAGGAATATAAAAAAGCTGGCGCTAATCATCTGAGCATAATGAATCGAGGTCCCGATCCTAATAAGGTATATGAAATTTTTCGAGATAAGATCATTCCTTATTTTAATGAAATAGATGATTGAGACTTAAGAATAGTTCATTTATATTCTCTTCTTTTTATTGAAAAAATAATTAAAAAAAAATGATTAAGGTTAAAAAATAACTCCCTTTCTTCGAGCTAATAGTTTTATAATTTCGAAAGAAATGATACATATTAATGATATTAGAAAGCACACTAACCAATCGAGTGGCGTCAAAAACATGAACATGAAATTGATTCCTACTGATGCCAGGGCAATCTGAACTCCTGGTATGTACATTAATGCCAAAAAGAGACCAAATAATATACCAATTATTATGTACATGAATCGACTGCTATCTTCTTTAAAAGCTTTAAATACCGATTTATTTGGTCTCCTGATTTGAAAAATCAAGAAACTTTCACAGAAAAACAAAGTGACCATTAGCATCGTTAAAGTTTTTGCAATTCTTAAATCAGTGTTTTGAGTGAGCTCTCTAGTTTGAGCGCTATAAAGATATGCATTGTTTAATGCTCCAAAATTATGATTTTCTTGAAAAACGGGATAAATACCCGTAATGGTAATGAAATATGTAATGAGCATGCTGATTGCCAGTAATCCTCCAAAAGCAAGCATTAAAAGTATCATATTTTTAGAAAGGATTTCTTCTGTATCCTTTGGTTTTTCATTCATCACGTCGTCAGATATTATATCAAACGTGAGGATTAAACCCGGGAAGGTGTGAAGCGTGATGGATAAGAAAATCCATTGCCAATAATATTGCTCATCTAGAAAATATGGTAAATCAAAAATCACTGCTAATAGAAACTGTACTATACCTTCGAATAAATTTATGCATATATAAAAGAACACGACAGCTCGTATTTTCGCGAAGATCCCCCTCCCTTGATGAATGCCCGTTACAATTGAATTGAATGAATCATCTGATATCACCATATCTGAAGCCTCCTTTGCGACATCCGTTCCTTGTATGCCCATCGCGATTCCAGCATCAGCCATGTTAAGTGCCAGAGCATCATTTACTCCATCTCCTGTCATGGCCACTACTCTGCCTTCAGCTTGATATCTTCTTATGATATCTTCTTTATGCTGGGGAGAAACTCTTGCGAACACCTTAACTCTGTTAAAATCGTAAAAGGTCTTTATTTTCTTGATATCTTTTCCTTCGATGGCCATTTCGTCTTCAGTTGAGACAATTGAAATTTGCTGTGCAATAGCTTTTGCAGTGGTTGGAGAATCACCAGTAATCATTATCACATCAACTCCCGCTTTATAACACTGTTCTACTGATTGTTTCACGCCTTCTCTTGGGGGATCTAGAATGGTGACAAAACCAATATAAGCCATTTCAGATTCACACATGTTTCTGCCGTCTTCACCTTCTGCTGGACCATTAGGCAATTCTTTATAACATAAGCTTAAAATACGAAATCCTTTTTCAGCAAATAAATTTACATTATCTTCGACTTTTCTCTTTAGCTCAGGAGTAAATGCTTTAATTCCATCCTTAGTTAATATTTTATTACATAGAGGAATTAATATTTCACTAGCCCCTTTTGTAAAGGAATAAAAGATGGAATCTTTCTTATAAATTTTAGACATCCTCTTTACTCTCGAATCAAAAGGATATTCTCTCACGTGCTCATAATCTTCTATGATATAATTTCCCATTCCTTTTTGAAATAATACCATCAATGCGCCTTCTGTTGGGGAACCAATCACGTCCCAATCATAAAGAATCTTATCACCGGCTTTAATTTCACTTTTCACTAAAGCAGAATTATTATTAAGAAAACCTGATAATAATAATTGTTTTAACTGGGGGAAATCATTGATATGAGTCACGGGTTCCATGTTCTTTGGGTCCTTAATTAAAAATATTTCACCTTCGGGATCATAACCACTTCCCGATACTCGAAACGTGTCATCATCAACCCAAACATATTCTACACTCATTTGATTTTTAGTTAACGTTCCTGTTTTATCGCTACATACCACGCTTACTCTTCCCAAACTGTCAACTGAAGCTAAATTCCTAATGATTACCCCATGACGAGCCATTGCAAGCACACCCGTTAATAATACAATAGTTGTTAGCAGTGGTATATTGATGGGCATTATATCCATTGCGGAATTAAGACTCTTCACTATTTCTAATCGAGTAAATCCACTGGCAACCCAGATTATCATCAAGGTGATGAACCAAAATACTAATACCGCCAAACCTAACCATTTCCCAAAATTATTCATCTTCTTTCTAATGGGTATTTCACTTGTTCCCGCTTCTTCTAAACCCTGGGAAATCTTTCCTATTTCTGTGTTGCCTCCTGTGTTCACGATTATAGCTTTTCCATTTCCAGTCGTAATGTAGGTCCCGTAGTATATCATGTTTTTTCTTTCAGATATGGCTACTTCATTATGCTCTAAAGGATTGCCCTTTTCCATCTTTTTTACAGGCTCACTCTCACCAGTCAATGATGCCTCATTAATTTCTAAATTGGAGGATTCTATAATCCTGCCATCAGCAGGAATTTTATCCCCTTGATTTAATACTAATAAATCTCCGATAACCACGCTCTTCGTGGGGATATCTTTCTTTTCACCGTTTCTAATTACTGTAGTTGTGGGAGCCGATAATTCTCGGAGAGCTTTTAGCTTTTTAGTAGCTCTGTATTGCTGGAATATGGCTATAATACAATTTAATCCCACGATCCCTAGTGTCAAGGCAATGAACGTAAAATTTCCTTCTTCGCCAAGAACAGAAGCTAAAAATAGAATTAATGCACCAATCAAATATATTACTATCAGCCAATTAAAAAGAGGTGCCAAGTAAATTTTAATAAAACCCTTAGAAACCTTAGGAATTTCATTAGGACCATAATTTTCTAATCTGATCTCCGCTTCTTCTTTAGTTAACCCCTTGTAAGGATCAGTTTGAAATCTTTCATAAATCTCTTCTAATTTTAAAGAATAAAACTTTTCTTGCCTTACTTCAACATCCGTGACTGTCATTAGTAAGTCGGCTTGTTGCTATTATTTAGTTATTCATTAAAATAATTAACTATATTTAGACTAATAATAATAATCGTTTTTAACTTATTCTTTTTCATTTCGCTTTTACATGAAAATGAGATTTAAAAAATAATTTCATTTTTTCGTGCGTTGTATTTAAAAATTTCAATTCCTAAGATCCCTGGTATTGCAAGCAATATGCATATTATCCAATCAGTAGCACTTAAAAACATGAAATTCAATTGAAAATTCAAGTTTAACAGGTTATTTATTGTATCATTAAGTTCATATGAATTGCAGATTACATAAACGTGTAAAGATAAGGTGATCAAGCAAATTATTAAGAGCGTGTACGAAAAGTCTTCATCCTTGAAGCTTTTTAATAATGATTTATTTGGCCTGCGAAAAGTCCAAATAAACATGGTTTCAGAAATGTATAGCGTGGTCATGAACATTGTCCTCGCCTTCATCGCCACTAGCTCCTCGGAGCTTGTATTAGGAGGAATGTAACTTAGTTTAAAATAAGCATTTACGTTCCATTCATTTAATGGTATTATTCCTGCTAAAGTGAATTGAATGGCCAACACCAAGCCCAAACCCATTAGAAATGCTTGAATTAACAACATTTTCCACATGTTTTTATTTAGTATCTGCTCTTCATTTCGAGGGGGTTCCATCATTATATCATTAGGATGAGTGTCTATCACTAAAGCTAAAGAAGGAAATGAATGAACGATTCCAAAAATATAGATGTGTTGCCAATTCGAACTAAATAATATGAAGCCTGGGATGAATTCATAGCCAAAGAAAATAATAGCTTCCATAATATTAATACATATAAAGAAATATATTACAGTCCTAATTTTGGAAAAAAGTCCCCTGCCTATTTTTACACCATCTTTTATGGAGGTAAAATCATCATCTGAAATGACCATATCTGCAGTCTCCTTTGCTACATCAGTGCCTGTGATACCCATCGCCACTCCCGCATTGGCTAGCTTTAGAGCCAAAGAATCATTAATACCATCGCCCGTCATGGCGACTATTTTATTATCATTTTGGTAATTTTTTACTATAATTTCTTTATCAGAAGGAGCAACACGAGCAAACACGGAAACCTTATCGAAATCAGTTTTGGATAAATTTTCAAGCTCTTTACCTTCTACGACTAGATCTCCTTCTTTATAGATCCTCATTTGTGCTGCGATAGTTTTTGCCGTTGCTGGATGATCGCCAGTGATCATGATGACCTTTATGCCTGCTCGTTGGCATTCTTCCACGGATTCTTTTACGCCCAGTCTTGGGGGATCCATGATTGATACAAAGCCTAAATAAATTAAATCTTCCTCAATCTCTTCTCTAATTGGCTTATCAACCTCTATTAATTTTCTATAAGCAATAGCCAAGATCCTATATCCTTGATTTGCCCGTGTCTTTATCCTTTGTGACAATTCCTTTTTTAATTTAGCATTAAAATTCTTGATTTTTCCGTTAATTTCTATTTTGGATGAAATATTGATAATTCGTTCTGGAGCTCCTTTCGCATAAGCGAAGATTTGTTTTTCATCCTCAACAAGACTACAGATAGTCGTCATTCGCTTGAATTCGGAACTGAACGAAAATTCAACCAAAATTTTATACTTATTTTCTATATCATAAGGGAGAAAGCCTGCTTTTTCTGCTAAGACTAATAAAGCCGCTTCCGTGGGGGATCCTCTTGCCCTTCGTATGGCTATTTCTCTCGTGTCTCTTACTTTTACTTTCACGTCCTCATAAACAAGTTTCGCATTATTATTTAGAATGATGGAGTCAACGAACTTTTGGAAGGTAGGATCGTCTTTTAAGCTTATTACTCTGCCATCTTTCATAATATCTCCCTCTTCCTGATAACCAGAACCAGTAACATAAAACTCCTCATTGTTAATCTCAAATCTATCAACGGACATTTCATTCTTTGTTATTGTTCCTGTTTTATCAGAACATATGATAGAAACTCTCCCGAGTGATTCGATAGCCGAAAGGTTCTTAATGATAACGCCACTTTGTGCCATGTTAAGCACGCCCGTGATCAAAACAAGTGTTGTCAAAAGGGGTAAATTAATTGGCATTACGTTCATTGCTCTTAAAATTGAATCCACGAGAGCCTTGCTAACAAGTTCTCTTTCCAT
>SDNN01000155.1 GCA_004524425.1 Promethearchaeota archaeon | reverse complement strand
GTTATTCTGATTAATGACTTTTTAATTTTGGTATTAATTACAATTTTTCCTGGTTTTGGAGCAGGTGGCATGTTAATGACGGAGCCTGCTATAAGTACAGCGATAGATTTTGATGAGTTAAAAATTGGTAAAAGGCGAGAGGCAACATACACTGGAATCCTGACATTGATCGCAAGATTATCCATTGTCTTTTCAGGCATGACTTTAATATTGGTACAAATGACTACAGGATTTGAATCAAATGCTACTGCTCAAACATCAATAGCAATATTCGGTCTTACAATATTAGTATCATTAATTCCTCTATTAGGCATATTAATTGGAATTTTCATTTTCAAATTTTTTCCGATTAATCATGAGAAATTCAAGGAAATGCAGATTGATTTAAAATTGCTTCACGAAAAAAGAAAGAGAGAACTAAATAAAAATGAGTCTTAATTACTCTAAATAAAATATAACTAATTTTATTTCAAATTGAGAGCATCATGAGATTACAAAATAAAGTAGCCATAATAACTGGCGCAGGAGCTGGTATTGGGGAAGCAACTGCCATGTTATTTGCCAAGGAGGGAGCAAAAGTATGTTGCAATTCCCTTTCAGAATCTGCTAAAAAAATCGTGCAGGAAATAAGGAATCATGGGGGCGATGCCATCTTTATTCAGGGGGACGTATCCCTTGAGGAAGATGCTAAAAAAATTGTGGAAGAGACAATCCAAGCTTATGATAAACTTGATATCCTTTTTAATAATGCTGGGATTGTTTTGGGGGGAGCCATCGACACCATATCTACGAAAGATTGGGACAGAACAATGAGTGTGAACGTAAAAGGCATTTATCTTGTCTCGAAATACGCCATTCCTTACTTGAAGAAAACTCAAGGAGTAATTATAAATAATTCATCATCTGTCGCATTCAAGGGAGTTAAAGACAGAGCAGCTTATACCGCCTCAAAAGGGGCTGTTCTGGCAATGACTAGAGCGATGGCCATGGATTATTTAGAAGATAAAATCAGAGTTAATGCTATATGTCCTGGAACCACCGAGTCACCTTCCTTGGAGAGGAGAATTAGAAATAGAGGAGGCAATTATGAAGAGGTGAAAGCTCAATATATTTCTCGCCAGCGAATGGGAAGGTTAGGAAAACCAGAGGAGATTGCACAGGGTGTTCTATTTTTAACATTAAACGAATTTTGTACTGGTGTTAGCCTTCTCGTTGACGGTGGAATGACCATGTAAAATAAGAAAAGAAATAGAAATAGTTTCATATAAAAAAATTTTTTTATCTGGTTGTCCATCCACCATCCAAGCGCAGATCAGCTCCAGTCATGTAGGAAGATTCGTCAGTTGCCAAGAATAGGACTCCCGTAGCAATCTCCTCAGGTTCAGCCCATCTTCCCAGTACACCTTCTTCTTCGAACTCTTTTCTAACTTCATTATACGAGACGCCTCTATCTTTTGCTTGTTTTGCCACATCGCTTTGTAACATTGGAGTGTCTGTTGCGCCTGGAGATACAGAATTCACACGCACGTTGTATGGTGCTAAGTCTAAAGCTAAGGCTCTAGTGTATCCCAAAATCCCCGCTTTAGTTGAGCAATAATTAGCATGAGCAACTTGACCTATATGCGAAGCGACAGAAGCTAAGGTTATTATTGATCCCGATTTTTGTTTCTTAAAATAAGGTACGGCATATTTACAAGTGTAATGAGTGCCTTTGAGATTTACATCTATTAACAAGTCATAATCTTTATCAGGAAAGTCCTCTACTGGGCCCACCCGAACTACGCCCGCATTTGCTATGAGGACGTCAATTCTTCCATGTTTTTCAATTGCTGAATCAATCATATTTTTTACGTCTTGGGGATTTCTTACATCAAGCTTCATTATTGTTGTTCTTTCTTGTCCTTCTTTGATAAGATTATATGTTTCTCTTAATCCTTCTTCATCTAAATCGGAGAGAACTTGAATTGCTCCTTCCTTGGCAAATAAAATTGCAATTGCCCGTCCTATACCTGAAGCTGCCCCTGTCAAAACCACTACTTTATCTTTAACTCTCATTATACTATTTTCTTGTTAGTTATAATTAAAATTCATTTAGATTATGTCACAAAAATAAGTTTTGAATTTAAATCTATATTGTAATTTGAATAAAATTATTTTTTTCTTCTGAAGTAATTTCTGGGACCTTTTCAATCTCTTAAAACAAAAATGAGAATAAAGAAAGTATTTTTATTAAAAATTAAAATTTGATTAATAATAGGTACTATTTTACTACTATTTCCTTGTCCAGGGTTGACAAGCGCTCGCATCCTTTTGATTTTACACGGTAGCAGTCTTCAATACCTACTAATCCTTGCCCCCTCACACTTAACCACACTTCTATATCCAGAACCATATTCTCTTCAAAAGGCACATCATATGATTCTATGGCGCTGAAGAGATGTGCTTCTTCACATTCTAATCCAATACTATGTCCTGTTATTAGATAGAACCCTCTTTTAGTTAAGGTTTTTAAATGTGCTTGTGCTTCCTCATATAATTCAGCAGAGCTCTTACCTACTTCAATATTATCAACGCAGAATTCTTGTAATTGGATCATAACATCCATTGCATCTTTAGCTTTTTTAGGTATCTCCCCTACTACCACACCCCTACTTATGTCAGAGACATATCCTTTCCATACTGCACCGAAGTCAAATCTCACAATATCATTAGGTGTGACTGGGATCCCCGTACCAGGAGCTTCAGGATCAGATGGTCCAATATTTTGCGTGAGATGGTCCCATCCTTCTGCTCCTTCATCTACAATCGTACGGCGAGCAATTTGCAGTAATTCCGTATCAAGAACGTTCAATTCTGTAGCATCAATACAAGCTTGAATTGCTTTATCAGCAATCTCCGTGGACTTTTTAATACGCTGCACTTCTTCCTCAGTTTTTACGAGTCGCATGTCAATAAAAGCGCCATCTCCATTTAGAATTTCTGCATTAGGAAATTCTTTTTGCAGGATAGCGTATTGATAAAAAGGCATGAAAGATTCAATTCCAATCCTTTTGTTGGAAAGATCCCATTCATTTATTTTCTTTGTTAGCATTTTTTTAGCAGCATTAAGTGAGCCAACTCGATAAACTTCACTTGGATCAATCCATGAAAATTCTTCTACACTGTCGTACAATGACCATACCAGCGCACTCTCCTCGCCATCTCTCCGAACTAATCCTAAAAATGGATACTGGTTCTGTAAAACGTATAATATAGGATTCGGTGCAACATGTAATACGGGCAATCCTGTCAGATAAAAAACATTCACGGGAGTAGAAGCTATTAATAAATCAATATCATATTTATTTAAAATTTCGTTAGCTTTTTTTTTATTATAACCAATTGGGTCTGCCATAAGTAATCATTTTGATTATTATTTATTAATTTAGTATTTAATTTTGTGAAAGAGGTTTTATTTAATTAATTTTTCAATATAGAGTCATAAACGTTTGACGATTTTGCTTGGAAATTTATTTATTATTTATTTCAATTTCATTATTATGGAATTTGTGAAATTTGGAATAATCGGATGCGGCGGGGCTTGGGCATTCCATAGTGCTGGAACAAGAAATAGTCAAGTAATAAAATTCAACTCCTGTTATGATATCAGTGAAAAGAATGCTAGAAGAACTGCTAAAAAATATAAGATGGAATATTTCACGGATTTACAAAAATTTTTAGAAAGCGATATTGATGCGGTTTTAATCATGGTCCCCCATTTTCTACATGAAGAAATGGTCGTTCGTGCTGCTGAAGCTGGAAAGCACGTGCTTTGCGAAAAACCAATGGCAACCACATTGGAAGGATGTGATCAAATGATAAATGCGACCAAAAAAGCCGGAGTTAAATTCATGATTGCTGAAAACCACAGATTCTTGCCTGCTCATGAATATATAAGGAATGCCGTTAAAAAAGGATTAATTGGAAACGTATTTTTAATACGTTCATATGAGGGGGTAAATGAAATACCTGGATTGATGAAGGAAGGATTTTGGAAAGGTGACCCGATAAAAGCAGGAGGTGGTTCGTTAATGGATATGGGAGCACATAAGTTTGCAACTTTAAATTGGATTCTTAATGATGAGGTCAAATCTGCTTATAGTTGGATCACTAAACAATGTACAGTATTACAAGAAAAAGCTGAAGATAATGCAATGATGTTTTTAAAATTCAATGGAGGTGTCATTGCGAACGTGGTCGTTAGTTTTACTGTAATGACAAAACCTACGAATTCCATGGAAATATACGGAACTAAAGGAACAATATTAGAAGATCATTCATGGGAGAACCCTATTAAGATCTTTTCTAGTTGTGAAGAAATGGGTGATAATATGAATAAATGGCATGAACCAGAGATTGAACATGGTCCATTTCCAAAATACTATGATATTTCATCCAGGATTGAAGATGAGCATTTTGCTCGATGTATTTTAGAGGATAAAGAGCCAGAATTCTCACCAGAACAAGCGAGAGAAGCAATTGCTACTGTTTTGATGGGATACTTGTCTTCAAGAAAAGGAGCGGCAGTCACCTACGATGAATTAATGGAAGTTTACACTACTAAGGGAACTAGAAGTATTTTAGAGGGATTGGAGAATTACGTACAAATTAACTATTGTATAGATTAATTATTTTTAATCCATGGCATTGATTTAGACTTTAGGGAAAGTCTTTTTACCTTTTATATCATGGGCTGCATCCTTAATTGCATCAATAATTATTTTTAATGATGCCCCCTTATCGTTATGGAGATTTTTTTCTAAAAATGTACCCATTACAATTATGTTAGCCCCTGCCTCTACAAGAGCGATGGCATCTTCCTTTTCTTGGACGCCTCCTCCTGCAATTATAGGGATATTCAATACTTTTGAGCATAAATTAATAATTTCAGGAGGAATACTGTCCCCCCCAGATCCTGCTTCGAGGTAAATGAGTTTGAATCCATACATCTGGGCTGCTAATGAATAAGCAGCAGTAAGTTCAGGTTTTCTTCTAGGGAGTAATTTTGCATTACCAATCCATCCTGCCGTAGCTCCGGGTTCTATTATTAAATAAGCCATTGAAATATGTTCTAGATTCGCCATTTTTATCATGTATGAGGCGAGTGCTTGTTGACCAATAATAAAATAAGGATCACTTGAGTTCAATAGTGACATGAATAAGATGGCATCGGCTTTTGAAGACACGCAGCTAATACCTCCAGGAAAAATTATTACTGGGACCTTAACCTTGTTTTTAATTTGCTCAATAGTTTTATCGACATAAGCTTGATCAAATGCCGTGCTTCCTCCGACTAAAATCGCATCTGTTCCTGCCTCTTCAGCAGTTTTTGCCATTTTCGCAGCTTTACTAGGACTTTGTCTCAATGGATCTGGATCGATCAATGAGAAATGCAAAGCGCCCTCTTGATTGAGTTTATCAATGATATACTCATAGGTTGCACTTTTCAGCTCATTATTTAATACAATATCAACCATTTACCTTTTGCTCATTAAATATTTAATTTAAATTTAACCATATGTCATTTTTTTAACATTTTCATAAATTTGAAGAGTTTTTAGCTTCCAAGTCTCAAAATTTTCAATATCACCTGGAAAGTCTCTATAATGCTTGTTTATTTCATTCATTTTGATCCTTAAATAATTCAAATCTAACAAGAGTTTTGGATTAGAAAATCCTTTAATAGCTTTGGTTGCAATACTCAACAATGATAAATTTAAATTACCTTTTTCTGCTATTTGCAGGATTTCTTCACCAGAAAGCAATTCTTTTTCTAAACCAAAGTTCAGTGATTGATTTGTAAGTTTCTGAAGGACGATTCTTAATAAATCGAGAGAGGCAAATTCAGCACCAAAACTGGTCATGATTTTCTGGTTATATTCCCATAGTTTATGTAGAGAAAAATTGTCATCTTCTAATGCTGCAAGAGCAGTATTCGCAGCATAAAATCCTGCTCGCATCGAAGGATCAATACCTCCGCCGTGAAGTGGATTCACATGACAAGCTGCATCGCCAACTAAAAGTAGACCATTATCAGCACAAGACCATAAAGGTCTTCGTACAGGTGCCACGCCCCCTCCTGAGGATAAAATCTCACATTTATCAGTTTCAATAAAATTATTAAACACGTGTTTTTGATAAAAATCTTTAACCTTTCCCTTATAATCCATGTAAACTCCTAATCCTATATTAACGGATGTCTTATTCTTAGGAAAGTACCAGATATACCCTCCTGGAGCTTTTTCTTGATCGAGAAAAATTGAAATAAACTCGGGATCTTTAACTTCTTGATCTTTTGATTGAAATCTCACGATTTCTCTAAAACATAAGATGGCATCTTCTTTTGAAATTTCTTTTTCGATAAGCGGATTTTTAGCTTGCTTTCTTAAAGGAGAATAGAACCCACTGGCATCAATTACTATTTTTGCTGATAGATCCATTTTCTCTCCGTTCTTAAGCTTGACTTTTACTCCTGAAACAGAATTGTCTTTATAAATTAAATCTAAAGCAGTCGTGCCATCCAACAATTGATTTATTCCAGTATCAAGAGCTTCATTTAATAGCCTTTGCCCGAACTCCAATCTATTAACTACATAGCCTACTTGCTTTGGATCTATCAATGTTAAGCTTTTTTTAAGATTTGGAGTATAAAGTTTAGCACCTTTTATTAAACAGGACAATTCTTCATCTCTTGGAGGATTGATATTTAACATATCGAAAATCTCTGAACCAACGGCATCTCCGCATATTTTGTCCCCTATCTTGCTTCTTTCTTTACGATCTATGAGACAGACTTTCAATCC
>SDNN01000019.1 GCA_004524425.1 Promethearchaeota archaeon | reverse complement strand
CTGCCGCGTGTACCGCAAGTGTGGTAAGAGATACTAATACGCATTATGGTATGGGGCAAACCCTGGATTTTAACCCTATTTTTTCACCTGCATTATCTTGGGTAAAATATAAAGTTATGGGAGCAAACACGGTTTTCCTTTTAAAAATGGGGATCATGTCCTTGCCAATAGGGAAAAATTCCCGCGTATCTGCTACACTCAATCTCGTACAAACCAAAAAAATTCATGACTTGGGTAATCCTACGAGTATCAGGGGTTTACAAGCATTTGAAAATGAACAAGATGCAGCATCTTTTTTAGATGTAATGACAAAATCAAGCACGTGTTCTTGGAATTACATGATAAGTGATCCAAAAATCAGTTTAGCTGCAGAAACCCTCGTTGGAAAAACTCACAAACACAAAATTGAGAGCTCTAGTTTTGGAATAAAAACTAATACTTATAGCGCTGAAGATTTTAAAGTATACCTGATGAAACCTCATTATTCATTGGAGAGGCAACAAAAAGCACTAGAATTAACCAGGGAAAAAAATAATGAACATGATAAAATATGTTCAAGTGATATCTTGGACATTCTAAGTTTCAATGATAATACAGAAAAAAGCATTACAAGATACCCAAATCCAGAAGATGTAGAATCAGCAGCAACCTTAGGATTTTATAGCACAGAAGGACCCAGAAAGGGATTTTTCGGAATGGGTAATCCAAAAGATTCCCCATGGGGGAGGATACCTCTCTAAACGGTTTCATGGATAAAAAATAATTTATAGGAATCAAATCATTTCCTTTAATTGATTTTTTTCTTAATGATTCCTCCCTTTATGAATCAAGTTCACTTAATGTTTAGTTCAGCTATAAAGATGGGAGGAATGCAAAAATAAGCCATGGAGAGCGAATCTCCCTTTTCTCTTTTACACTCTTCGATTGCTTCATCCAAATCTTTTGCATGATCGTATCCTAAAATATCTAAAGTTTTTCTACTTTTTGCTCCTGCAACAATTACCTTATCTATATTTTGAAGACCCAAAACACCCCAATAATAAATAATAGGAGCGTGCGTGCCGTGATATGCAAATTTATGCCGATATTTATTTATGTAATCCTCATTCTTTAAGTATGCTTTCTCTATATTTTTAAGATCAAAGATATCGGGTTTTCTTGTTAACACGTCATGGAAAAAGTTCTTGTAGGAAGGATGCTGTTTGGAATCAAAATTATCATATGCAGGATTAGATATAATTACTATTCCATTTTTTTTTAAGGGACATCTTCCGCTGTACATGTTAAATAAATAGCCACATACTAACCCATGTAAGAGAAGGGGATTCAAGGCAGATCCTACGTTATAGGGGCTCATGTTGGGTACTCCATATATTATCACATCATATTGCTTATCAATCGGCACAAATAATTGTTTTTCAACAAGTTCGAGTATTTTTTCATGTGATTTCTCAATATCACCGGCAAAAACGCCAATTAATTCATAATTTGCTCTCATTTTATTTCTCACGCGTGATTTTATAAATCGTGGCATTTGACGGATCAAGAAAAGGGCCATCTTCTTCCATTTAGAGAGTTTTTCCTTGTCTTCTCTTATAGGTGAATAGAGTTTTTTGAATACTCCACTGAAAAAATTGTTGTTCACAGCCATTTCTATCGTAAAGACTTTTATTTTATCCTTAATTGCTTCACCCATTTCCCAAATGATTCGATGCAAGTCCGATGTGTGAGGGTCATTAAAAGATGCATTCTTTAAAATTTCAGGAGAATGATGAGGAATGATTGTTTTATAACTCCCAAGGCCAACAATTATTGATTTCCATCCCCCATTTAAAGGGATAAATGAAATGTTCAGATAAATTATCAAGTCTGATTCAGCAGCGGTTTTGTTAATCTCTACCTCAAAGCCTTCTTCAGTGGTGCCTAAAATTTTCAGATTTTTTTTATCTTCTGCATCGTGATTGAGGATCTGATCCTTATATTGTTTATAGACCGATTTTCCCAAAATGTGAGAAAGCTCATCAGGTTTACATTTTCTATGTAACCCCGTTGCGCAAATAAAAACAATATTTTCCTTTTTAACTCCAATGGATTTTAATTTTTTAAGAACAGCCTTTGCTGCTATGTTTCTTACATCGTTTTTCATGAGAGGAAGTGGTACGCTTATATCATCAAAACAAATTGCCACCTTTGAGTTGCTATCAACTAATTCTGAAAGATTTTTTGACTGTATTGGATTATCAATTGCTCGTTCTATTGCAGCTACTTCATCTTCTAATGGGTCTAAAGGTTCTTTAGCATAAAATATTTCAGTCTGCTTGGGAAAGTCGTATAAGAGGACATCATCCCCATGAAATATTATTTCTTTCATTTTCATTCAACTGTGATTAATTATAATAGATAATAATTCTTTCAATTGATTATATAAATTACTACTCTCTTTTTGAATGAATTTCGAAAAATTCTAAAAATCAGATACATGAAAGTAATTCTAATACCATTAAAAAAGGTTTTATCGTTGGCAGAATTGAACCAAGTGTAAGAAAAATGGTAATTTGTCTGATCTTAGGCGCACTCGCTGGCTTGATTTATGCAAGCTTTTGTGATTAAGAATACTCCCTCATTAATAGAGGTAAATCTTACTATTTCTTTAAGGCTGAAACATTCTATTAAGAATTCTATAGATAATGGCTAATTTTGAAATTTTATCTTGATCATCTTGTTCTAAATAGTATGAAATATAGTTTGAAAGCCCTTGAGGATTTCTTACCCATTCTAAAAATTCTTCTATGTGCCCCTTGAGAATGGGATCAACTTGGGGTTTTTCCATAGCCACGCTGACTGTAGCACCGCCCATAACGGAATAATCTTCCATGAAAGTCTCTTCAACCTCATTCTTGTGCTTAAATTCCATTTTAGGTTTAAGTGATTTAGAGCTTGGTCCGCTTATCTTGGCAGCAGCTCTAGCTACTGCGGGATATGCCATGTGAAACCAACCTTTTGCCTTGGGCTTGATGTGAGTGACCATTAAAATGTTCCCATCAGGAGTAGCAGCTCCTATCAAGTGACCTTTTTTTTTTCGGTTAGTTGCAATGAATCGCTCGGGTTCCATTTGAAGAATGGAGTATCTTATTCCATTCATGTTGACTGATTGGGCATGTCCACTCGTCCAACTAGAAAGGACACCTTTAATATCACTTTTAACATTCCAATCGTCAGTCGTGTACAAAATCTTACCCGATCTGTCCATGATGACCGCTTCCGCAGCATCAGAATAATTTTTTTGAAGATTTTTTACAATTTTCTTATAATTTACCATGTTAGACCAACAAAAATCATAATTAATATTGCAAATTTCCTTTATTAATATTTAAGAAGATACAAATCTCTAATATTTTTTATCGAAAAATGAATCTCAATAGTTATTTATTGAAGTTTATCATATTTAAAAATTTAATTTCTCATTTTCTGGGATAAATTTCAATTTCTTCGAAGGGATCTCAAATTAAGATCTATGAATATCCACCAGATTTTAGTTGAGTTTTTTAAGCAGTCTTCTAATCAATAATAAATCATCTAAGTTTAAGTACAATGGCTACCAGAGCACAAAACAACATGGAACCGATCCTATGGGGAGATGTTGAAATCATATGTCCAATTTGCCGAACAAAGAAGGTAATAAACATCCCGATGCGTATTATTGATCAATCGAAACAATTAACCACGCTCTTAATCCCGGCAGATAGGATATGTGATCATGCTATAGTTCCATTTATCGATAAGCATTTAAAAGTACGGGGCTATCAAAAATTAGATGCCTCATTAGAAGAAATTGAAACCAGATCTGAACAAATTTCGGAAATCAGAGCTGAAGATATAGATATTATTGAAATCAAGATGAATTTAAGACCAGAAATGATGATACATGCTCTCAGTGGTCTGTTCTATAAAAAAAAAGTGCTTTTAATAATTGAAGATGATTTAACATATCTCCATGACACGATAAATGAATTTTTTGAATTCATTTTTCAAAAATCATTTGAATTAAACCTGTTTATCCTGACGAAAGAATCCTATAAGAAGAAGAAAACTATATATCGTGAATATTTAGTCTTGGAAGGAAAGAATATAATTGGAAAGCATAAAAAAATTTTCGACTTAAAAGCTCTCAACATGCAAGAAGAATTCGTAAAAAGATTTTACATGGAAGGAGATTCTATTATCAGTATTAAAAATTTAAAAGATTACATAAGACAAACCCATGCTTTATCTTCGAAATTATTAGAATACTACGATAAACTAGACCCTGATCAACCTCTGCAAATTAGGAATGCAATAAGATTCCTAGAAGACACGCATTTTATGAAAATTAAACGCCCCTACTTTCATTTTTTAATTGATGTCATAAAAAATTATTTTAATATAGAGATAACTCTTGTCCAGGATATGCTCGTGGATAAAATTGGACAAATGTGGGGAAAATAATTTACAATGTGCGTAATCCTCATTTGTCTGAGGCTTAATCATCTAAAAAGAATAGAAAAATATGGGTTAATGTAAAGCATTTCAAGTTTTAGAAATTAAGGGGTTAATATAAACCCGAAAATTCAGACTTTTTCTTTATATAATTAAAAAAGAATATTTATGATAAGCTAAAAGTAGGCTTCATTGAAAAAGATGATGTCAAGGTCCTACAATAAAAAAACTCAATATTATCTTGAAGAGATCCAAAATCCATTTAAAAACTCCTTCTTCAATATAAAAGAATTTCAAAAAAGAAAATTCTTTTTTATTTCTGAACTTCTCTTATTCCTATTTAATCGTAGAAAGACCAGGGAGACCTATAAACATGTATCAGATTTGATTAAAATCTCACTTTTCTCTCCAGAATCTTACTTTTTAGATAAAATCTTTTCAATAAAACTCAATTCTCAGTTTGAAGATTTCAATTTTAGAGACTATATCATCATCATAAAAAAAATAATTGCGCTGCTTAAACAGCATTCGGCCATATCTAATAGAGAATTGCTAAAGAATTGTCAACTTGAAAGGTTCTTTATCAAGGTCTGTTTAGAAGATTATCTAAGCGATGCAGAGGTCTCCACTATTTCCAAGGAAAAATATACTCGGTAAAAATCTTTTTTGATAAAAAACCATGAGATTAATAAAAATGGAGGATTCTATCTTTTTTCTGTAAATTATAATTTTATTGGATATTAAATTTTTATAGAAAAGATCATTTCAGATAAATGAATTTAAGAGAAAATTGAAAGTTCTAATTACGAGTATACTATTCATTTTTATATTTTAGAGATTTTATAAACGAGAAAATTAAATTTTACAACATTATTTATTTATAAAAAGGATTTAGGATGTTAAATTTGAAACCGAATCAACAAGGTCAGAAATTTCCTATAAGAACTGGCAGTAAAAGAGGTAAAGAATTATTAGACGAAGCTTATTACTCATTTGAAGGAAGATCGATACAGATCATTAGAACCAACGTGAACAACTCTACTGTGAATGATCTTCTCGATATGTTACAGAAAAGATTAACCACGATATCATCTTATCTTAGCGAGGCTGAGCAAAGTTCCCAGCTTTTTAAAAAACTTGAAGGAAAGTATCCGATAAAATTCGTTAATAATTTAGAATTCCTGGCAGAAATAGCTGAACATAAAATCATTTTTTCTATTGAGGCTATAAAACAACCTTTAGATGATGTTTTTTTCGAAGATATCTATGAAGCATTACAAGAGCTCTATAGTCTTATTCAAGTTTATGAGATTTGTCATTTAGCCGGTATAAATAAATGGGATGCGATGCATTTAACTGCATCATTTTACCTCGGCTTTATAAAAAGTAAAAAAAAAAGGATTTTTAAATTATTGAGAACATTAAGAAAAAGAAATATTGATGATGATTCTCTTTTTTACGTATTTTTAAAAGAGCTTGAACATGTCAACACTCATTACAAGGGCAATGATTTAATTTTAAGAATAGATAAAAAAATTTCATGGTTGTTCTCCCATCTACGATTTAGTCATCCATATAATCTAAAAAGGCTACAAGAAATTTTAAGATCCGATATCATCAAGGATGAAAAAACCAAATTATTATTAGATGAAGTATTTGCGAAAGGAAAGTATGATGAGCAAGCTGAACAACAAAATGCTTTAACCCTGTCATTAAAACTCCTAAAGGAGGGAAAATTTTTAACGGTCTCTAGACATTCGAGAGCATCTTTTTTTTTAGTAGTATTGGCTTCTGGTGCTAAATTATTGTTGGACATTGCAGATTTACAAGAGTCTCATTCCCGAATAAAAGAAATATTAAGGAGAATTGAAACCATAGAAGCTAAAAATTTGAAGGAAGTGATCTTAAATGGTGCTTATGGGATTGAAGCAACGATAAGGAAATTACAAATCTTGAGTTTGGGTGAAAAAATACGTTCATTTGCCCAAGTTATAGGAAGATATAAAGAGATTCGAAAAAACATCGATAGCTTTGAAATGAGGGTAAATGATCAGATCATGGAAATTGGCAGAAGGAAACGCGATCCCTTAAAAGAAATCCAATTGAATGAGATTCGACAGGAATTATTTGGCTATTTAAATCGCATTAGAAAAATAACCTTAGAATCAGAAACCCTATTAAGAGAATTAGATTATGGTTTTCCGAATAGCTCGATATTAATACAAAGAGCATCTCAAACAGGAGTTAGAGCATTATCTTGGATCTGCCTTGGTGAAAATCCATTTGAAGCAGAAGAGCAACAAATTGAGGTGGCATTAAAAGAAGGTGCCATGAATCTTTGGGCATCTCCAGACAACGTTTGGTTTAAAATGGCCAATTTTTGGATTGAAGCACTCCCGCTATATATTCATAAAGAGCGCGATGAACTAAAAGGAGAAAGAGTGATTATAGAACAAGAAACCATGGAAGAAGTATTTAAAAACTATTTAGCTATAGATTGGAAAGACAATATTGATTTAGCGATGTTAACAGAACATTTGAGCTTAGCACGCCATTATACATGTGAATTTTATCCGGAATTGTGGGGAAAAAAGAAAGCGTTAACAAATGCTTCTGGGATGAGCGAGGAAGATGTGGAATACCAAGTAATTGAAAGTATTTTGCCAAGAAACAACAAATGGGAAAACATTATCACTAAATTAGCAGTCATTATTGAAAAAACATGGAGAAATCTGAGATACGATATTGCAGAAAAAATAGAAAATGATAATTCCACGCGATATCAAGCTTTGTATGATGTTATCGAAAATTCTGGAAAGGAAGCAAATTTAATCAATCTAGTTAAAAAGCATGCGCGGACTAAAGAGGATCTTGCCCATATTTTGGATCAAATTGTAAGTGAAGAAGACAAAAAATTAGAAAATACCTCCCTTGTTTACAGATTAAAAAATAGAATACCTGAATATGAAAAATACATAAATTGGCCAAGAAGAGAATATCCTACATGGATCATCTTAACCACTCAAGCAGCAGGCATGAGCGCTGTTTGTGCAGCAAATTGGGTGGAGGAAACAATGTCAATGAAAGCTTTAATGGAAGATTTACAATTTAAAGGCAACACCCTAGAAAAAGAAGCGAGAATGAGAGCCGATGAATATGAAAAGTGGGTACATCAAATCACGAAAATGGTGATTAATGATTTTGGTTTAGAATATATCCTTGAAGAAAGGCAATATCGCGATGTGAATTTCAATGAATGGAATGTGATGAAAGAAATTATCAGAGTTTATCCGGAAGTCGCTCGTGAAGTTGCCAAGATTCTAATGATCAATGAAATGCTGGATCCTAATCTGAGAACCTACAACCAAGACCCGCAAATCGTCAATGATTACATGAAAGATCATGACGAAGAACTAAATAGATTATCCTTATCAAGAGTTAGACAAGAAAACATTGAAGTGAGAAATTTTGAAGATAAGAAAATTTTACAGGATAAAGATTATCTTCTTGTTGTAGAGAATTATAAAAAGGTTTTTGCTCGTGAACATATAATTGAATCAGTAGAACCAAAACATATACGGAATATATTGATTTGGTATGTTAGCAAACAAAGCGAAATGTCCTTACCAAGAATATTAAGATATAGACTTAAGGGTTATTTGGGACTATCAACTGCTCGATATGAAATACTGTCTCAATACAAAATAACGAGTAAGGGAAAACTAATACAAAACGATGAAAAAGATGCTAAGCATGCAATATTATTACGAAACGATCCGGTATATGATTACGCCTCTCATGGCAAAAATAAGAAATACAATCGCGGTTATGGCCCTTCGAGAGTCGATTTAGGGTTATTTGAGCGAAGGTCCGTAGAGGAATGGGCTCAATGGATAGGACCGGTTGATCATTTTTCAATGAAAGCAATGATCAATTTTTACGAGTTATATAATCAAAATGTTCATGCCTTCAACGATGTTCGAGAGGCAGAGACCATGAAACCTTTTGAAAACATGATGATGGAGGCATCATTGGCCCTCTCTCATTTATCAATGGCATTGATACAAGCAATTGGCATTGGAGATTTCTACGGATATGCATATCAAACAAATAGTAGGCCTGAAGTATTTATCAGATTAGGGGGCGGTGGTTCAGCTGGATTCTGTCAACCAAAAGATATTTATTTCCTGCCTTTCGTGGTAGGATTAACATTAAACGATGCTTTAGAATTTGCTGGAATCGGAGCAGGTAATTGGTCAACAATTGAAAAATTGTACCAGAAATTAAAGGGAAATATCGAAGCTTATTTTGATCCCAGTTCGATGGACGAAATATCAGACTTTTTGGATAAAGCAATATCATCAAGACAAACGGAATTAAAAAATTCAAAGATATTTTCAGAATCTCATCTATTAGGCGCTCAGGCATTTAGTATCTCGGGCAGTTTACATGATGCAATTCAAAAGATTGGTTTTGGATTACCCCAAACCAATTCGAATGGATTTACTAAGCATTTGATTGGTAAGCATTTTGCAGAAGTATTTGAATTACTCGAAGGAAGAATGAGATTCAGTGATATAGTTCTTGCTTGGCAGATACGAAAGACGATTGAAAAAGTGAGAGAAAGAAGATTAGAACGAGGGAAAATAGCTCCTCATTACAATGATGCATTAATAGTCTTTCCGGTTGAATATAAACCGGTTGGTGATCCCAGATTGTCTACAGGTTCTAAACTAAAAGATTTAATGACGGGGTTGGGAGCACATTTACTTGATCCCTTTGGAAATGACGGTAAAGCCTTAGCAGATCTTTTATTAAAAGGATTTGATAAAGATAATGATTTACAAATCCAATTAATAGCTCGTGGATTAGGAAAAAGGACCCTTAATCATAAAGAAATTAAAGACCTAGAGGAGATATACCCTGAAATCGGATTTCCCGGGGATATCCGGTTGGTTTCCCCATTTGGATTAACAAGAGACGCTGTGTTCAATTATGTAGCAGGTGCAGAATTAGATCGTGCAGCGGAACAAGCTAGATCAGTGATCGGAAGATACTTAAAAGATAATCAAATTAATGCAAACATTTTATCTTATGGTCCTGACCTGGAAAGATGGCTTGGTTTAACTACTGATCAAAGGAATGAAATTAGAAAAGAACTAAACGGTAAAATATATGCTCTTGTCTGGGATGTAAGACTTCAAGACCCTGAATATAGAAATCGAACATTCACCGATCTATGGGAATCCATAAGAGGTTCGGATGTATTTTGCATTTTCGTGCATTATACTGAATTAACTGGGCCTGAAGATATAGACAAGACAGATGAGAAATCCGAATTCATGTTAGAAGATTTAGCAAGGATAAGAGATACCATGCTACAAGGAAATCCAAATTCCGCCTTAATTATAGTAGATGCCCCCGTGCAAGGAAGAAAACCTGTTTTTGATCCTATTGCCATAAAAAGTTGGTATGGTTTGGGAGGTACCTTTTTATCCCCTTCTATAGGAGAAGAAACATTATTGCGATATAAAAACGAGATGTTACAAGAGCGAAACATTGCTACCAGATTCTATAAAGCAGTTTTATCAGAAGATATTAATGGGGCAAACTTGGCTTTTAAAGAATTGAAATCTATAGCCCATGATCGATATAGGGAAGCGAATTTGTTTGAGGAATTTGCACAAATGGGGAGGGAAAGATTCCGAGGGGGAGGATTTTTGAATTATGGGCAAAGACACCGCCTTTATAGACAGGGATGGTCCAAAATGTTAAAAGCAAGGCATTTTGAAGAAATTGACTTCAATGATTTATTAATAGCGGGAATGAGCTACGATTTAAACGGTAAACCAAGAGAGGATATTGAAACTGCTTATTCCTCTTTTAACAAAGCTATGAAGAAATTAAGAAAAAAACCTTTTATAGGTGAGATCGATGAAGAAAAGACCGCTGCTGTGAAATCTCATTTTGTTAGACCCAAGTATATTGAACCAGTTAAAGGCAAGATTGAAGCCAAGGGAGAAAGATCGTCCATTAAATCAAGAGACATCGATACGCAAAATGTTGAGGGAAAAGCAAAAGCAATGGCTAGAGAAAGAAAAAGAGTGAGTAATATCCGATTGCAGAGAAAAGGTTTTAAGTTTGCCATGGAAGAAAATATAGTTCAAGATGGAAAAAGTAATTTCATTCAATTCTATCACAAAGCCAAAGCAGTATTAGGATCGGGAAAAGAATTAATAAGTTATGAACAGTTTGGCAGATTTATAGGCTATTCATATCGAGCATATAAGGTTATAATCGAAAACATTGTTAGAAATGAACAGTCAAAAAAAAAATTTTTAGCAAACATGGAAGAATTATATAATGATGGCTTGGGTTATGAACAGGAAAAATGGCGCGGTATATGGAATGAAATAATGGGAGAAGAAGATGATATAGGAGATATTGGTAGGATGGCTTTACTATTAGAAGGTAATAAAGATGAATTAAGTGAATTGGCTCTCTTAGCCGAATTATTGGATATTTTACTTGCCTTTATTTTAACCTTTGAATACCAGTTTGAAGATAATGGTAAATTGTTATCAGACCAAGTATTTTCAAGCATTCAATTGTTTTTTTCAATGACAGTCTACGACCACGTGATGGATTATCCTCCTCGCTGGATTATGCCCTCTGAATCTGGGCCGGGTTTTACAGATTACGATTTTATCATGGGCAAATGGATGCGCCCTGGAAAACCATTTACAAGAAGAGAAATAATAGAAATTGCAGTTAAAACTCATGAATGGTTAAAAAAATATTTATCAAACTTGACCAGAACCAAAACATGGTTTAAAAACCTTAATTCCTCAGAGCAAGATCTTTTAATTGGCTCCGATGAAATATTACCCATAGGAGCAGGAAAGGATTGTTATGAAAAAGAAAGTCAACAATGGTTTGCCTATTGCCAATTGAGAGAATTATCCTATTTGGATCGTGATGGTCATAGAATAAGTTGGGCAGCTGATAATATTTCAGCAAAAAAACTTTCAAGAGGAAAACCATTTTGTGTCATTGCCACTCCAATAGGAAGGACTCATTTAACGTGCTATCTCGCTGAAAATCCAAAGTTCAACAAGGAATATCCTGATCATCAAGTAATTTGGGTTCTAACACGATCCATAAAATTTGGGAAGAAGAAAATAAATGAAAACAAAAAAGATGTTTTGATGATATATGAAGGATTAATGTATCTTTCAATAGATGAATTCAGAAAACTTTTGTTGGAAAGAGAAATTCCCATAGAGGAAATTGAAACCCGTGTCAAAATAGCTATAAGAACAAATCCCGATGGTATTTTAGTTGCTTTAAGGTTCAGAGAACCCCCTATAGCCTGCTTTTCTATGCCCTTTCATGGATGGACGGAATATCAAAAAGGAATTGACGAAAAAATCGGGATACCAACAGGTCAAGAATGGATATCAAATCATTGGATGTATGATAAAACATATGAGACCTTAATTCATCCGGAAGGTTGTGGAGTATTGCTGCCTGAAGAAACTCAATGGTACATGTCCTGGCAATATGAAGACTTTGAAAAAGGTATAAGAAGAGATTCTACAGAAGTACTCCAAGATATTATTAACGGCAATGATAATTTTATTGGATTAAAAAATCTGCCGTGGATAAGAGTAATTGCTAAAGCGAGTAGACAATCTGGTGGGAGGGGTTCTAAAGCAATGCAGCTAAGAAATTATAAAGGTGATATCATTATGGAGAATGTTACAGAATTAGCTGAACATGTCATGATGATTGGTTGGGTCGATAACCAAGTTATACAGAGGACCTTACCTGCCTCCCCCCGCTTGTGGGCATCTAAAAAGTATCTGGAAAGGTTAAGGCGTGGATTGGTCAATAAGGGTATTCCAGCACCTGAATATAGTGATTTTTTTTCCTATGTGAGGATCATAATCATTAGAGATCAACAAGGAAATGATATGCATGTATTGCCTCTAGTCGTCACGTCTAGAGCGACAATATCGAATGTAGGAAGGGGAGGAATATTATTTGAACTATTACCGGACTATTTCCTCAGTCCTGAACAATTTAAGTTATTTCTTGAGGAAATGAAAAGAGTTGCCTCAAGATCCTTAGAGCTGACGGAAGTTGCCTCAGAATCCTTGGTGAGAAAACTGAAGAATGATCAAAGTGTTGATGACGCATCTTCATTAATGAAAGAAAGGATCCTTGTTTCGCTCGAAAATGGATATCAAGATCTTACGGGGTGGAAATATACCAAACCACGCTACATGATGTTTGATATGATACCTTTACCGATCTTAATATTTAATGGAATGACTTTGCGAAGACCAGAAATCTTAGAAGTAAGATATGATAATGAAGGAAAAATATCTCATTTCATCGTACTTGATCTTGAAAAAATGGAAATAAATCAAGTATCCGTGAAAACAATCATAGGATGGGATATGGTATTGATTGAAAATAATGTAGGTTATGGTTTATGGTATCCATTTAAAGAAGACCAGAAAATGAGAGAGTATAAAAGAGCGAAAATAGAAAATGATGAAATAAATCCATTTAATTGGGGAAAAGATCTAAGAAAAATCATGTATGGGTTTTCTACAGGAGCGCGAGCATATTATGAAGCATTACATGGAAAAAGTCCCAAAATTGTCTCATTACCTGAAGAGGAGATCATTTATCCTCTAACAAGCCCGATTGTTCATTATGAACATGAAAGCGTTCAAAAGGAAAAAGAATTAAGGGGTGTGGAAGGAATATTCAGCCATCTTACTAGGATGCTTAAAAATGCTTTGAATCCCCAAAAGATTATTAGATGGCGTAATAATTGGAGAGAAGATTCACCAATCGCGATATTTAATGAAATATCTAATTACTATAATAAGAATCAAGGAAATATATTACGAAAACTTGCGACTCTCACTGAATTAACCGATAAAGAACTTAAGAACCTATTAGATGAAGAATATTTGGAAAAGATATATGCTGACTTGTGCGATTCAATATTCACTGAACGTTTGGTTCCCGAAGTAAGAAAATACCCTGAAAGCTACATTCCTGATAATATTGAGGACCTCCTTGATGGATTCCGTTTTGCATTTATATTTGATGGATATTTAGGAAGATTAGATGATATATATACTCTTGTACATTCTGCTTTTATAGCAAATGAAAGAAGAGACAAGAGTACAGAAAAACGGATCATTGTCTTAGGGGTTAATAAAAATTGGATCAATAGTGAAGCAAAAATTAAACGAGCTTTAGTATTTGATTTTAACAAAGAAATTCTCATTGAAACAGACCTTCCAAGATCTTTCTTGCCAGATAAAATAGGAGTAAGATACTTAAATCAGAATGAAATTGATGAACATAGAAAGCTAAGTTCATTATACCTATCAAAAAATGTCCCGCAGCTCAACCCAGATATAATGGATCCAAAAAGTGGTGCTGCGAAAGCAGATGATAAATGGGAAACAACTATTGCAATTAAGGATCATGTATCGGTACCTCACACGATATATATAGAAAGAAATATGGATTTAGAAAAGATTGAAGAGAGTTTAAGGGATTTCTTGTCGCAAACAACAATAGATAGCTTCTACCTTCAGGTAGCCTTGGGAACCGAAGGGGAAGGTATTGAAAAATTCAAATATGATCATAATTTTGAAAAATTTCTCCACACAGTACAAAAACTCTCAAAGGAAGATAAATTGATTATTAGAGAAGAAGTAGGAAACATCCGATATCAAAAAACCAGGAAGATAAGCTTTAGAATAAACGTGTCTTTTAAAGACAATAAATCCTTCTCCGAATCATTTTTCTGTCAGGTTGGTGCATCAGGCAGCCCAGTATCATCCGTAAGCCAAGGAGGAGAAATAATCCCCTTTACTCGTCTTGAAGAAGATTTATATCTGATTGATGAAGAAGGAAACCTCACTTCATTATCATTGACTCGTATTTCTTTAGAAGAATTAGCAAGATCAGCAGAAAAAGCATTAGAAGGTCTTAATATGGGATTAAGCAAGGAATTATCCTTAGAATTTGCTGGAATTGATATAGAAGTTGAAATACATCCTACCCATATCAAATATTATGTGTTAGATATTAATCCAAGACCCGCAGGATTGCGACATTCAATGAACTTAAGAAACCTTACTGAAATTTTACCTTCTAGGCTAATATTCGAGTTATGAGGTTTTAACTTGGCGAAAAATCGGAACCATTAATAAACTTTCTTGTCATGTATGGAATATGAAATAAATTTCAATATTTTATAAGTGAGATTTGATAAAAATATTAAAAAAAAGGTATTTAATGGGATAACTCTCTTTCAAAATTCTTTCAAGATCATGTAATTCTCACACCAAGATACATGAACACTATACTTAAGATTGTTCCTATTCTAATGAAAAAGATGGCTATACCTGGGTCAAAAACTCCATCTAAGGCTCCGCAAACGATGAATAAAATCCAGCCCAAGGACAAGTATAAAAATTTTTTTCTAAGTTCACCAGAAGATTTCATACTTTTGTTCAGAAACCCAAATCCATTGAAAATAAGACCAGATATGAGAAAAATGACCATCATTATGAAAATAGGAGAAGTTCTAACTAAACTACTATTGAGCAAACTTTCACCGCGTGGATCAGGTGGAAAATCAAAAATTTCTGAAGGATCGGTCAAAATGTAATAAATGAGAAGTATTTCAAATATTACTGATAAAATAGAATAAATTATCAAGATGATCCACTTTTTCTTTGGAAGAATGAGCTCTGCTCCTAAGTATAATCCAAAAATTAAAATGGGTGCAACCCATATGTAGCTTAAAAGTCCGTATAACCAATAAGGTTCAATGTTTTTTCCAGTGATGAGGATGGTAAGAAAGTCCACGGCAGGTCCTAATAAGGTGAATCCCACGCTAGTTGTAGCTAATCCAGTTATGCCAAGAAGCTTTGCGTCTAATTTGAAGGAATGATAAAAGCTTAGCAATCCAAAGATTAAACCAAAGATTACAACCGTTAATGCTGTCAATCCATCAAGCCAACCTACTAAAGAAAGCATTTTGATAACTCTCGGGTTAAAAATTTATTGTTAAATTATATGATTAAATTTGGTAATATTAATTTTTGATTTAATCATTTTTAATCATTTTCTTCTCTTTTAATAATAAAAAAAAAAACAAAGTTTCTAAACATAAAAATAACTCGCCTAATTCTAAAGTAAATTAATAAAATCAATCAAGATATCGAAATTTCCTTGATCTTGGCTCGAATATTTTTATCAATATTGAGAATTGCGAATGAAGCTGAAGGTCCAAAAGATTGTTTTTCAATATAAGCCTTGCCCGGGTTTATGAATAATATTCCCTTAAACTGTTCAATTCCTGGGTCATGAGTATGTCCATAAACTATAGCATCAACGTCATCATTCTTAAACTCTGCATAAACTTTATTTTTCGTATCCCCCTGAGATCCTCCACGAGCCGGATGAGTCATGCCAATTTTCAAACCTTCAATGATAACAATATCCCTTGGAGGTAATATCTGCCTTATCTCTAGAGGATCAGCATTACCATATACCCCTTTAAATTTATTCTTTTTGAGTTTAATTAATTCATCCACGACAAATTTTGATGTAAAATCACCCACATGGAATAAAAAATCAGCGCCTTTAATTTCAATTAAAATCTCCCTATCTAATTGATTCAAAGAAGATACGTGCGTATCTCCGATTACAATTATTTTTTTTGACTTCTTTTTACTTTTAATTCTGATGAATTATCAACTTGCCATTACTATAATTCATGTAATGTTTAATGCTAAAAAAAGGTGATATCTATTATCATCCATTTCCTATTTCTTTAAGAGTTAATCATTGTTGAGTTTATTTAGAATTCTTAAGTAATAAGCGTGAATATTATTTATGGTTTTATTATCAAATATCTCTAAATCAAATTGCTTTAAGACTGCTTTAAAATCAGGATATTTAACAGGATTGACTAAAGTAAGATAAGCACAATGCAAGGCATTAGCTATTGCATTATTATCATGCCTCAGTTTGGATGTAATGATCTCATCATTTTCTATTGATTTTTTTAACAATGAATATTGGGAAGTTAAGAATTGTTTAAGAGCAATGTTTTTACACCTGAATTCTTTATTCGTATAATCGATGTAATTTGTATAGAACTCTTCAAAGGTGAAAGCTTTATTATTATTAAGTGTTTTAATGGTCGTGCCTATCATTTTATAGTGATTTCTTAAAGCATGTTCCATTTTTACTCCTTTTATACTTTTTTCAACCTCCTCACATAAATCATCTGCTAAGATTATCTTAATTTTGTTATTATGTTTTGGCTTCGATTGTTCTTCTATTTGAATCATGTCTTTTTGTTCATCATCCATTTGTGCGACATTGTTAGGGATTGTA
Organism: Promethearchaeota archaeon; assembly: GCA_004524425.1. The sequence goes on along the minus strand of SDNN01000019.1, from coordinate 8,165 downwards.
TTCACATGATTTTTATCTTTTTTAGTAATTTGAGGTGCATTCAAAGAACTTACCTTGTTTTCAACTTCAACAGGTATATAATCATTTTGAATGGTCAGGTCCTCGGTCTCTTTTTTTAACACGCTTTTAAGTAAAGGAGATGTGTCATAATTCATATCCAATATTTCTGCAATGATATGAATCATTTTATCTCGATTTTCCTTTAGATTAGCAATCATGGGATATGTTTTCAATCCTAAAATGTTTTCAATATCTTCAACTTTCATTGCATCTTTGAGATCTTGTTTATTTCCAATTATCGCTGATCGTGCGTATGGAGCCTCTTCATTGACAAGTTTTAAAAAAAACCGACTCTTCTCGACATTTTCAGGAGATGAATCAGTAACTATTAAAACTGCATTACTTCCCTTGATGAATCCTTTCCAAAGATATTTAAACTGTTCCTGACCTGCAAAATCAAATAGACGAAATTCTAGGTTTCCTATTTTAACGGTTGCGATATCTCCTGAAATGGTTGGTATGTGCTGAAGGGGAAGCTGATCTTTTTTAATTAAGTTTTTAATAGTCGTTTTTCCAACGCCTGAGAAACCAACTACAGCTATTTTTGGTTTTAAATTTCTATGCATGCTGTCAATAATTGGATCTAGAGCCTCAAATTTGGAGGGATCAAGATCTTTTTTATCTAAATCATTTTTAAATTGGTTTAAAAATTCATTTTTAAAATTCATCAATTCTGTTTGAGTCAAACGAAAGAAATCATCCATCAGCCCTGTTACAAAAATAAACATTAAATCCAAATCAACTTCCACGTCATAAGCAATTCTATACTTGAAATAATCGTAATATCCCACGGCCTTTCCTAATTTCTTTAATGCATCTTGTTTTAATCTAAATTGAAGATCTTCAACTTCGGCTCTATTGATGGCATTACCAAAAACTCTTTGATATATAATCTTATCCTTGTTTATGATGAACACTTGACGTAAAATAGCTTTTCACATCCTATTATTTAAAAAGTCCTATAAGCTACCTGTGTGAATTTATGATAAATTTATCACAAATTTAGTAAGAAAAAAGATATATAAACTTCATTAAATAGAAAATTTAACTTATTATGTAAAGTTATTTATAAACCTAAAATCATCGATTTATTGATAAGAGCTTTATTAATCATCAAATGCTATTAGATCTAACAAAAAACATCTAAAATATGAATCATTCTTTATTTTATGAAGATTGTAATTTTTGCCCCCCATCCTGATGATGAAGTCATGGGTTGCGGAGGTAGTATCCTAAAATGGCTAGAAGATGGTCATGATGCACATGTCGTATATGTAACAGATAATAGAGTACTTGTTTCCTGGGGCATGAGAGAAAATACTGTTATCAATGACTGCATCGAAGATTATATAAACTTAAACGAAGATGAAATTGCAGAAATCGCATTAAAAGAAGCAGACGAGGCAGCGCGTGCGTTTGGATTTCCAGATAATAATGTGCACTTCTTAAAAATACATGATCAAGACGCTATGAATAAAATTGATTTAGGTGTGAGACTGGTAAAAGATATTATTAAGGATGCCGACAAGCTAGTCCTGCCTGGTGATATAAATAACCACCCTGATCATAAAGCGACGCACATTATGGCCAAAAACGCCGCTAAGAGCCTTAATTTGAATGCTGAATTTTATGTGTATTATTCCGTATCTCCAAAGGAAAAGCAAGTAAAGATAAAAGTAAGGAATTATCGAGAGCGCTTATATGATATAATGGGACTATATAAAACACAATTATGCATAAAGGAAACGAATGCCGCCTGGGGTACATTAAGAAGAAGAGTTTTCGAGACGTTTGGGGTATTTCACTTAGAAGATATGGGTAAATTTAAGAATTTCTAGGTAATTTCAAAAGAAAAAGAAGTGTATAAGAATATAAAAAAATTATTAATTGACTTTAACAACCCATCCGAAATCATCTTTAATTTCTAACCTTTGGATTCCGGTTAATAAATCATAGAGTTTTTTCGTTATTTCTCCTGGTTCCCCATTATTCCATACTTTCTTTTTATTTTCCAACGCAACCGATCCTATTGGGGTTATAACCGCAGCGGTACCGGTACAAAAGGCTTCAGTGCAAGATTCTTCAAATAACTCTTTATAAGATATATCTCTTTCTTCGGTTTGCATTCCCAATTTTTTCTCAGCAATCTCTAATACTGATTTTCGAGTAATTCCTGGTAAAATTGTTCCAGCTGCTTTTGGAGTTGCTAATTTTCCGTCAATGACCGCAAAAAAGTTAGCAGTCCCTACTTCATCTATGTATTCCATGTTTTGTGCGTCCAGATAAATTATCTGAGCATATCCTTTTGCTTTTGTTTCCTTTGCAGGTTTCATCGTAGGCGCATAATTACAACAAGTTTTTGCAAAACCAGTACCCCCAGGAGCTGCCCTGGTGTATTCAAGTGAAATTTCCAAATCGATAGCTTTAAATCCTTCTGGAAAATATGGACCTACTGGAACGGTAAAAATAATGAATTTATACTCTTCTGCTGGCGCAACTCCTAGTATTGGACCATTTCCGATTAATAAAGGTCTAATATATAAGGCACCACCACTATCATAAGGCGGGATATATTGTTCATTTGCTTTGACCACCTTCTTAACGGCATCAACGAATTTATTAATATTATAATTCGGTATAAGCATTCTATCAGCACTTTGATTCAATCTTTTTGCGTTTTCTTCAGGTCTAAAAAGCACTATCTCCCCTGTTTTTGCTCTTAGTGCTTTCATTCCTTCAAAAATTCCTTGCCCATAATTCAAAATACATGCCCCTGGTGATATCTCGAACATTCCAAAGGGAACCATCTCACCCTCATCCCATTTACCGTCTTTATAGTCCGAAACAAACATTGTTTTAGTTTCAATAAATGCGAAACCCAAATTATAAAAATCTATATCCTTGGCATCCATCATAATCCCTTTTTTAAATCATTAGTAGTTTATATTAGTAATTCAGATTTAAATCTTTTCGTGATTTTAGGTGAAAATATGAGTGTGAAGAACCCTCTTAAAACATAGAATTTAATGCCTCAAGGATGGTTAAATATCGCTTTAATAGAATTCCATATTTATTTTGCTTTTTTTTCAACAACAGGATATTTTAAAGGTTGAACTATAAAAAGAATAAAACCCTCAATATTTATCAAATACGAAAAATTAAATAAAAAAATTTTAATTAGTAATACATCATATTTATCGTTTTTTAATAGCTTACTTTAGGTTATAGGATGTAAAATGCCAAAAAACTCAAAACAGCTTGAAGATATAAAAATCGTCATTGCAGGATTAGATAATGCTGGAAAAACCAGTGCCTTGATTGCTCTCAGAAAGAAATATGATTTCCATGAAGAAATTAAAAATTTAAAACCAACCATCAAAATAGAATACAATTCTTTCAATTTCTTGAATCAATATACAATAAATCTCTGGGATATGGGAGGTCAAGCTAAATATCGCAAAATTTACGTAAATAATCCGATCTATTTTACTGAAACCAATTTTCTTTATTACTTAATTGATATTCAAGATGAATTCAAAATAGAAGAATCCGTACATTATTTACATGAGCTTTTGGAAATTTTTAGAGAAATGGGATATAAAAATGAGGTCGTTATTTGTTTTAATAAATATGATCCAAAATACATGGACAATGAGGAATTTAAAGATAGAGTCGAGATGATCAGAAATTTAGTGTTAAGAAACAATAAAGATATTATCTTCAAATTTTATAGAACTTCAATATATGATATTTCATCTTTATCAAAAGCATTTTCTCATTCTCTCAATAAACTCTTGAACTTAAGAGGAATCAATAATGAGTTAAAAAGAATTGTATCTACTTACAATTGTAACCATGCCATATTATATACTAATACAGGTTTGATCGTATCAGATCATTATAATGAATCAATGGATTCAAGAGATTTTGATGAGTTAATAAAGGATAAAATCAACGATGATTTAGAATTTTTCCAACGACTGACCGATAATAAGGTTAGAATAGAAGAAAGAATGTCATTCATTAATAATAATATTGAATACGTGAAGAAATTTGATCTCAACTTGGAGAACACGAAAAATTCTTTTTATTTGGGAATTTCGGTCCCATTTAGAAATATAAACGAAATGAAAGTTGAATTGTCAAAGATTTACACCGAACTAAATTCAACTTTCACGTGAACTAAAATCAAAAAATTCAAATTAAATCTAAATTTTTATAAACCAGACGATCTTACATGAAGTCAATTTAATTTTTGCCAGAGTTGCTTAGCCCGGTCGAATTTTTTAAAAAAATGCCGATAGCGTCAGCCTGCAGAGTTGATTACCGTGAGTTCAAAACTTTCAGAGGTCTTCTCTGAGGGAGAAACTCTCACCTCTGGCTCCATTTATGAATTTTAACTATCTGATGATAATGGAATATCTATAATATTTTTCGTAATTTTAAGACAATTATGCTTAATATCATAAATCAATTTAAACATTGGAGGTAATTTAATCCCTGTTAATTTTTGGAATTGCCATACAATTTCCTGGTGAAATTTATTTAATGTAGATAAATCAAAGCCATTAGATTCCTTAAGTCTAATGATTATAGTATTATTCTCATCACTCTCCATTTCTTTTGCGATATCTCTGCATCTTTGTTTATAGTAATTTTCTATCTTACCTCTATGAAGATTTTTAACATATTTATCATGTTGTATTCCATCATATTCCCCTCCTAATTTGATTTCTGTGTCTATAATCTCTCCATAAATATTTGTCCCTTGAATTCTAGCGATTTCATAGCAATCGAAAGTTTGTCTAGTAATAATTACTCTGTGCCTAAATGATTCTTTTATGTCGCATGTTATCTCTTTAGAATATCCTGTTGGAAGGTTGTATATGACCCCAAGATTTGCTTGCCTGATGAATTTTCTTTTAAAAATTTTATCCATATACATACAAAAAATACTTTCGCACTTACGTTCTCTACACTCATAACACCAAGCTCTTCTATTTAATAAAGATGTCACAATAAGAAAAAAAGTATGACCTTCTGAACATTCAATTTTAATCTTACGATTTGCGGGATATTCTTTCATTTCGTTCCATTGAAATGAAGTTGTTCTTAGAGCCCCTTTTCTTGTTTCTATATATTTTTTAACTGCATCGTAAGTAATCTTCTTTGCCTGAAAATCTTCCCAATTCAAATACCAAATTTTATTATAACATTCTTGAAATAAATTAGTATTACGTTTTAATCTTGATCTTGTAGAAAGCCAATTTTCTAGGATTTCTCGAAGATATTTTGCCATTGCATTTGGATTTATGTTGAAAGTCCTAGAATAACTTTTTATTGAAGAACAATTGAAATCTGGAAAAAATTTTTTAAATAAATCCAATTCATAAAAAAGCATTTTCCGAATTTTTGGTAAGATGTTTTTTTTTCGTATTTGTCTAATTTGCTTTGGTGATGCCCATAATTCTGAAATAACTCTCCTACTTAAATTATCAGAGATCTCTCCAAATATCTCTAAAAAGATTGGTTCTAACCAAGGGGACATTGTTTTCGTTGCGTCAAGAGTTTTTAAATTACATTCTTTTACTATGCGATTTCTAATTTTACGTTTAGAATATTTTTTTTGAATATCTTTCCAAGTTATTTTTTTCTGAATGAATTTTTCTAGGAAATTTGGGCCATATTCATTTACCATTTCAGTAATAATGTTTTTTAGGGCAGAAAACCAAACTGGTTTTTTATCTATTTGATCTTCCGAACAATTATGAGTATTATTCTCATCTAAATGTTTATCATCTTGGATAAACATTTCATTAGGAAAACATTGTATATTTTTTTCTTTTTCATCGATATTCAATCTTGTTTTTAATCCAAATAATTGAACTAAATCATCCCTAATAGCTTTTTCGTAATTGAATAATCCTTCTTTTGAATCAATTCGGTTCATGATTTTAAATACGATTTCTATTATCCATCGCAAATAAACAAAAAAAGCTTTACGTATTTTCTTCTGTTTTCGAATTTTTCTCTGAAATTGCTTCAGATCTGAGAAGAATCCACTGTAGTTAACATTATCAAGATATCTTATAACACTCAATAATGATCCTTTAATTATAATTGGAATTAATCGATTATTCATTGTTTTTAGTAATTTAGTGGTCAAACACATTCGAAAAATAGGCGTTTTTACTTCTTTCTCATATTCTTTTAATTTAACATAACTCATTCGAGCAATAAAAAGAGTAAATGTTTTTCTAAATCTTTCGGAAAAGTCTTTATCGGAAATTATAAGCTCTATGGAATTGTTAAGATCATGGTCGGTATATTTTTTATCAAGAAATTGGATACTTTCAATGGCTTTAATTGAATAATCCTGAAACTTTACTTTTTTTCCACATTCTGGGCAGAAAATATAATTTAGACATACTTGCCTATTTTTTAAAATAGTATTCACTGAAATTAAGATGCCACATTCTGGACAGTAAATATGTGTCTGTTTAAATTTATCTTTGCTTTTCATAATGATGAGATAAATTGTTTATTTTTAAAATAAAAAAAAAAACGAAATTGATTTTAAAATAATTTAAATTACACAATTGTTCATAAAAAATTATAAGAGACTTCAAACTTCTAGAGTTTTAATAAATTCTTAATACAAATATTTATTTATGCGTCAGCCTGCAGAATGAATTCACGACAATTTGTAGAAAGTTGATATGCACGAGTTCAAATCTCGTCTCTGGCTCCAATTTATGTAATTAATTAATTTATAATCAAATCGGTTTTGATAATCTTCATTTCTGCTTTTCCCATTTCTTTAGATATAAAACTTCAGAAAGGGTAGATCCTCTTTTTATTTCTTCTCGGATTCTATTTTCCTTCTCCATCACGTCGATTGCCCTATTAGCCATTTCCAAGGCTATTTCTTTTGGAATTACAACGACACCCGAATCGTCCCCTACGATCCAATCTCCTGGATTTATTTTCTGTCCAGCGCAAATTATACTCGTGTTTGTTTCTCCCAAGCCCCTGGGCTCGCCTGCTGTCGGAGTAAAATATCTAGCAAAAAGGGGAAACTTTATTTTTCTAATATCGTCAATATCTCTTACCGCTCCGTCGATTACTACACCCGCTATACCTTTCGATTTACAACTCCATGATGCTAATTCACCCCAAACTGCATCTTTACCTTCGCAAGCATCAATTACAATTACATCCCCCTTACTAGCCTCTTCAATGGCTTCGACAGGCTTGCTCCAGTCTCCATTATAAGCCCTCACCGTGTATGCTGGACCTGCAAATTTCAAAGGATCTTGCTCAGTTCCAATCCAAACGGGTTTTAAACCTTTCATCTCTCCCGCTCTATGCATTGCATCGGAAATATTTGGAGTAGAAACCATCATCAAAGCTTCTCTAATATGAGTTTCGTCATATTTTTTATATAATGATGATTCGATTGATTTTGCTGAAATTATTGCGTTTTTAATCTTTTGAGCGGAATCTTCCGGACTTTGGGATTTATATAGAGCTCCCCCCACTATTATGACATCCACACCAATCTCTCGTGCTTTTGCTGCAGTTTCGCTATTTATTCCCCCAGCAATCGCTAACCACGTAGTAGGTTTCAATTTTTGTTTTAATTTTTTAGCGATCTCAAGCGTTTTTTCCCCTCCATAAATAACTTGTTGATCTACCCCCACGTGAGAACATATCATATTGACTCCGAGTTCTTCTAATTCTAAGGCTCTTTCTAATAAACTTTCAGGAGGAATATCTATTGTATCACAGCCTAATAAGACCCCATATTTTTTGGCAGCTTCTATAGCTTCAGTTACAGATGCATTATCACTCCCGCCTAACATTAATACTATTTTTGCCCCTGACTTTGCAGCAATCTCAATTTCAATTGTCCCTCCATCAACGGTCTTCATGTCTGCGACGATTATATTATTTGGAAATTTTTTGTGCAAGGCTCTTACTACATCCATGCCTTCTGATTTTATTAACGGAGTTCCCGCTTCAATCCAATCCACTCCTCCCCTGACAGCCTCTTCTGCTATTTGCAAAGCTCTATGCTTATTTATTAAATCCAATGCAATTTG
>SDNN01000018.1 GCA_004524425.1 Promethearchaeota archaeon | reverse complement strand
TACCAGGGATAAAAACACTAATAACGGGTAAATCGTCTTTATCATAGTAAATTCCTATTGAATAATCGCTAAATCTAAGAATAATTGATTCTGTCTCTATATTGGCTGCTGATTGATATGATTTGAGTGCTTCTGCTAAACTAATAATCAACCCTGAGTCAAATGTTAATTTTCCTGCTTCAGTTTTAACGGGATTTTGCTTATAACTACCCTTATTATAATTTCCCACTTCGTACAATTCATTAGCTCCTTCATCTTTTTCCCCTTCCATTATTGAGTATAATGATATTGGCATGTAATCTATAAAATGATCTTCGGATGTTTTAAGATGTTCTAATTCGTTAATCACTCTATCTAAAGAATACCCTTTTTCTTTCAATTTTTCTTTAAAATATTCAGTTGTTTCAGCCTTACGAATTATATTTATCTCATGATTATTGATTTTAGCAATAAGGTCTAATGTTGCCCCAAATAATGTGATTAAAGGAGTTCTATTAATTGGCGTTTTTCTATATGGAGTTTGAAGGAATAATCTAATTTTATTTTCACTCTTCAGTCCTTCACTACTTATTTCCATGACTTCCACTTGAATATAATCGATAAGATCAAAACCATAAAAATCTGCTGTTTTTCCAAACTTTTTTCTTGTTTCTTCTGCGAGGATATCAATAGTATGTAAAAAGCTTGATTTTAATATATAGCTATCATCCTCTGTTTTATAGGGTAAGTTAAATAGAGGTAACCCGTTGAACGTAATATAGATAGCAATATTTTCTTTCCAGTGTTTTTGATTTAAGTTAGCTTTTTTACTCATTGATAAATTGTTGTTTGTCTATAATTGTTCCATTATAATATTAACATTATACTAATTATTCTAATTAATATATTTTTACGTATAACTCGAATTGTACTATTAATTATAAAAAAAAATTGAATTAGAACTAATTTATAATAAAAAATCTAAACTATAATTTTTTTTCTTTCTCATATTTATTTCTCTTTCAAAATGAAATCAAACCGAAATGATTAAAAAATAATGAAGGTTCATTATATTACCGATGGAAACTGAAAACACATCTAACGAGAGAGGTTTTATTTCAGCAAGTATTAACATCATGAGACCTGTCAATTGTATTATGGGGTCTCTAACTGTAATTATAGGTTTATTGAACACGAGAACAAGTGTTCCTTTTAATATTTTAGTTATTAACTTAATTTTAGGAGTGTTGACTTATTTTGCAATCGCCGCTTCTGGGATGATTATTAATGATATATACGACCTGGAAATCGATAAAATCAATAGACCTAACCGCCCGCTACCAAGAGGCGAGTTAAGTATAACTCAAGCAAGAGTCTTATTTGGGCTCACCTTTGGAATTGGAGTTTTACTTTCCATTTTTCATTGGTTATTTTTCGACTTAAGTGGTTTGAATGTGTTATTAGCAATTTTCTTCGGTTTTATTGGATGGTTATATGCTGCTTGGGGAAAAAAATCCGGTTTCTATGGGAATTTAATAGTCAGTGTATCGTTTTCAATCGGTCTCATTTATGGAGCTATTTTAAACAGCTCACTCATTCCAATTTATATTTATTTCTTCTTTTTAACATCATTCTTTCTCTTACTTTCTCGAGAAATCGTCAAAGGTTGTGAAGACATCGAAGGAGATAGAGAAGAAGGTGTAAAGACATTGGCAATAAGGCTTGGAATTAAAAAAGCAATGGCATCTGCAGTGGTATTTGAAATTTTAGCCATAATCTTTTTTGTTTTACCTTATTTCACGAACATTATCAATCCCACGTTATTTTTAATATCAATGATTTTTGGTTTGGTAGACGTCATCGCTGCTGTTTTCTTATCACTTCGTGGAAATTTTGAGAAAGGCAACCTAAAAAAAATAAGTCTACTATTAAAAGTTGGAGCGTTTCTTGGCTTGATTGCCTTTATTTTTGCGAGTATCTAATATTAAGTGAAATTCTCTCCTAAAAAAATAAAAAATGTATTTAAAATCCCTTAAATTATCTAATAAAATTTTATTAAACTAATTAGATAATAAAAAAGTGATTAATTTGTCCCAAAAAAAGGAATCCACCACGCTCTTTTTAGTTTTTGTGATCATCTATGTTATTGCTAGCATTGGAATGCTCATCTTTTTATTAACTCGCGAAAGGCCTGAGGAAATAGTGCCAATTTTAGGGCTTCCTCAGACCATTCATTTCATAGTATTTTATTTTGTTTTTCCTCCAATTCTCACTATTGCTGCGGTGATTTTTTTTCCTCGATTACTAACTCCTTTGATTTTCAAGAGTAAAAAAATAGTCTTTCGTAAGTATAATGATGCCTATGTTGAAGTGAGTGTTAATGTATTTGCAGCAAAAAAATTCATTCTTCGTTTTATCTATATTTTTCTCTTGACATTGGGATTTCTTGCCATAGTCATACCTCTATTGTCAAACCAAGCTGCCGAAATGCTAAATGCTCCATCTAATGTCGAGTCTTATGAAGATGAAGGATTGGATCTTAGATTTGCTCTTCCGACTGTTTTTGCAGTCACTTTTACTTTTGTATTTCCAATTGTATTAGGACTTTGGTCAGTCGGCTGGGCTCTCGAAGATTCTGGGCTAATTCACTACTCTGGATTGGAAGGTCAAAAACAGCGAAGAGATAAATTATTTGAGATTGAACCGATTCATTTACGATATAATGGTTATCTAAAAGGTTATGCTGGAATTTCATCAGTTGTGTTTTTAATCTCGCTTGCAGTTTATTTTGCTGGATTTGAGGGTCGTGCGGAAGATGTCATGATGGTGACTTTGATCCCCCTGTTTAGCATTGTAAATGCAATTCCCGCATATTTGATTTATGGACTAACCAAGGGAAAATTCAAATATTTAAGGAAAGAACTCCCTGAAGCTAAAAGATTAGCTGAATCAGAATTAATCCAATAAATGAAATTCTTATTCATTCTTTTTTTTTAATACACTTAAGAGTTTTCTAAAATCTTTTTGTTCAACTGCTTTAATGAGCCGTGTCTCCTTTAAATCGTCAAAATTTATTATTGGAAAAGTTTCAATTAGTTTCCTCACTTGAGTTAAACCCAAATATTTTCTAGTATATTTAGCTTTTGAATACTTATAAGTAGTTAAGAATTCACTGTCTAATTCTTTCCGAAAATGCTCAAGAATAAAATTGAAATAATCTTTTAGAAGTTCTTGGTCCTTGATTGATATTTTCGGTTCCAAAAAAATTTGAATCGGGTGTGTTCTGTAGGTGTTTTCCGAAACATATACTCCTTCTACACCAAAATCCTCTTGAATTATTCTTAATCCAACTTTGCCCTCAGAAGAACCTTTATCTACCGTTTGAACGTAAAGAATGTTTGATTTTATTTTGTGCTTCAAATGATCATTGACCTCTATGATTCTTTTTTTATATTCATTATTCTTATAAAGGTTTGAATCTATCACGTGAATTTGATTATTTCCTCTATTCTCATCTACTTCATCTCTTAATAAGTAATACTTTACTCTTAATGGTTTCTGTGTTTTGTAGTTCTCAAGGAATTCCATGAATTCCGAACCAGCCCGATATTTAAATTTTGGCTTTAAAGAATATTGTTTATGGAAAAAATCATTATCATTTTTTATTTTCAAACCATTAAAGGTAACATATTCATGTTTGGGTGTATCTTTTCTCTTGAAGAATCCAACACAAATATTTGTTCCTGTATGCTCGAAGACTTTTGTTTCTATGATAATCATTTTAATGATTCTATAATATTTCAAAAAATCTATTCTAAATTTGTTTGATACTGTAGCTCCAAACAAGAAATTACTTGGAATTATGTAGATTAAATTTTCTACTCCATTCCGAAGATCATTCATCATGGCTATTTGATATAAATCTTGATATCCATTGTTTTCATTTTCAAAATACTTTAGATATGGTTGAGTTTCATCATGCTTCCTAATATAACCTAAATACAAATATGGAGGATTTGTAATGTGATAGATTGGAATTTGTTTATTTCTTAAGTTTTTTGGATAAGTATCTAAATTATTTCGAATCTTTATATTTTTTTTAGCAATATCAAAAGGAATTCCATGATGGATCGCATTCTCTATGCACTTTTTAATCAAATCTGGTTGAACATCAAATAAATAAATGTGTTTTTTAAAAAATTCTATTCTTTTATCTTTAGGAGTAGAGTTTAGAAGGGGTAATATTAGATTTCCCTCACCAGCAAACAAATCAACCCATAGATACTCATCTAAATCGTTCCTTATTTCAGGAAAAATATAGTTGTGAAAAATTTCCGTGGAGGTTAAATGTATGCCATAATTTCTTCTTGTTTTCTCACTTTCATGCAAGTTACCAACATCATCCATGTTATGAATCTTTACTTTTTCTGAAAATCAAAAATTTAATCTTTTAATTCATCCTACTAACTACAAATAGATCAATAACTCAATTATAAATATTTTAACTCGAATTAAATTAAAATATTAACATAGCATTTCATGTCATTATCTAAAGAGATCAAAGCAAAACTTAACAAATTAAATTCGTACCTCAAGAATAAAAAAATCATTGTTTCTTTTTCGGGTGGGGTTGATAGCTCACTTTTGGCATTTCTTTCTAAAAAAAGTGCTGATAAAACTCTGTTGGTCACTGAAAAATCTATTCTTTTTCCCGATGATGATATTGAATATACTATTAAATTTGCAAAAAAATATGACATTCCTCATTTAATTATTAAAGGAGATCCCTTTAAAGATGAGAGCTTTTTTAAAAATACCATTAAACGTTGTTATCATTGTAAAAGAAGGCTCTATACCAATATAATCAAAATTAAAGAGGAAAAAAATTATGATGTTATTATAGATGGAACCAATGCCGATGACGTTTCGGATTTTAGACCAGGCATGCAAGCTTTAAAAGAATTAAACATAAAAACTCCTTATATTGATTTTAATATTAATAAAAATGAAATTAGAGAAATTAGCAAGTATTATAATTTAAAAACTCACTCTAAACCTTCCATGGCCTGTTATGCATCTCGCGTTCAATATGATCTCTTGATAAATGAAGAGAGAATTAATAAAATCAAACAAGCTGAGAATTATTTGAAAAATAGCTTCAACTTAACACAAGTACGGGTTAGAATTCACGAGCAGGATTTAGCTCGCATTGAATTCTTAATCGATGATTTTCAAAAAATTTTAACACTTCAAAATTTGAAGTTAATAAAAACCAAATTTAAGGATATGGGATTTTGTTATATAACAATTGATATTGAAGGATTCAGATCTGGGTCTTTAAATGAAGCTTTAAATCTTAAAAAGGAATAGATAGACTAATTTTATTTTCTGTTAACGAAAAAATAGTCCAAACGTACTAAACGACAAACTTAAATAACACTAAAGTCTCTTGATCATATTATTCTTTGACAATGAGGGAGCATTTCATTTGGCACTTCCAGTATGGAGATTCATTCACATCTATATCTTTTATTTCATAACCTGTGCTACCTTCTTTTTTACGAGTTACAAAATTATAAAAAGGAATAGGAAAAATAGATTAAATCACCTACTTGCAACTTTTTTAACCTTGATCTCGTTCAGCATGGTGTCTAATTTGATCTATGCCTCGATTTCAAATTCAAATATGGAATCAACCGTCGAATTTCTACATGCTCTTTCCATTTACTTAATTTCCGTAAGCCTATCATTTATGCTTTTATTTGTTCTCATGCTTAATGGATCCCGTAAATTAATTACTTCGGCAAGAAATCAAATATTGTTTATTAGTATTTATTGTGTACTATGCTCAGGACTACTTTTTATTCCTAATGGCGTTAACGTTGAAATTTTATCCGATGGAACTCAGATGTATCCCGTGTGGAATTTAATCTTTTTCATTTATTATTTATCAATTTTTTTGCCCACAGCGATCTTTTCACTAATAATATGCGGGAAAATTTATAAGAAAATGAATAATGAAGCTTTAGCTAAGAGGATGCGGCTATTTATAGTAGGAATTTCATGCTTTTATTATATCGGTCTTTTTGTATCTCTTACCAATTTTATTAACTCAGATCCTCTAAGAATTATATTTACCCTCACAGGACCTTTAGCAATCATCGGGGTAGTTTTAATCTATATTTCCGTTGGAAAAAGTTTACAATTACCACCGGTATAATTAATTCATCCTGAATATTTTATTCAATTAAAACTAAAGATTGAAAAACAATTTTCATTTATTTAAGATTTATTACGTGATCAAGAACTTTTTTTCTTTTTTGTAGCGCCTTCATGGATGCTTGCTCGATATTTTTTTCCATGTTCTGCACTAAATCAGGGGATTCTTCTCCAATTTCTTGTTTAATTTTTGTATATGCTGATTCTCGGAATCGAGGCAAGATCTTTTTTTTTTCATCATTTTCGTGAATAAGATAAATTTCTCTTGAATCATCCACATGACCTATTTCAGCGCACGTGATATTAGATTTAGCTAAATCTGATATGATTCTATCTGAAATTTTTTTATCGCAATAGATTAAAAGCGCATCTAGAGAAACTCCCAAATAATCAACACCTACTTTTTTTAATAAATGGAATACTTTTGGATTTACCAGTTTTCTTACTTTCTTTTCATTAATTATCACTCCGCAACGTGCTTCATGATTAATCTCATGTAAATCTCCTCTGAGACCTCCATTAGTTACATCGCACATTGCTCGAATTTTATCAAAATAATCGGCTTTAAATAAGACTTCGCAAGCCTCAAGAAATTTTATATTAAGTGTTTCTTTAACCACTTCAAAGTTGCCAGAATAGATGGCAGTGGTCGTTATTGTACCTCCGCCAGCGCCTTCAGTCATTAATATCACATCTCCAACTTGAATGTTTTTTCTAGCTAGCAACCTCTTCTCCGCCAATCCTATGGCACTAATTCCTCCTACAAAGCGATTTCCTATAACCATATCTCCGCCAATCCTTAATGTTGATCCAGCGGTAATCGGCACACTTGTAAGCTCTGAAATCGCCGAGACACCTGCCATGAAATCAAATAATTTTCCTACATCCGCATCATCTCCTAAATGGGCATCAATCATGATCGACACGGGTTTCGAACCCTTGACATATAAATCTCTCAAACAAGCCCTGGTCACATGAAATCCGCAAATAAAAGGAAAATCGCTAAGACGCGAATGGATGCCCTCCATTTTAGAAACTACTATTAGATCTTCTCCCTCAAAAGAAACACCCTTAAAATTTTTAACATCCTTTAATCGAATTGCTCCTGCATCATCTAATGAACTTGGAGTTAAAAAGGCTTTTTGCTCGGTCTCTGCCAGTTCAGCGATAAGTTTATGAACAAAAAAATCGCCCGCACCTCGACATCCCACTCCTTGCTTGCCAACTGTTACACTTGCCTTATTGAAATCTAAAAGCTCCTTTATAAATGGATCCACGACATGATCAATATTACTAAGCTTACACTCTGCTAATACGGCCATTGCATATTTTTTCGCTAAATTCTTATCAATATTATCCTTATAATCCATGTATTCTTGTATTAATCTTTCTATAATCTCGTCGTCTTTAAATCCTTTCTCCATCAATCTTCTTGTTAATCCTTCTAAATCACTCAATAATTTCACCTCATCATAAAAATCTTTCTATGGAATAAATACGTGCTTAATTGATTAATCTATATCGCATTATTACTTATTAGAAAGCATAGATATGAAAAAAAGATATTTAAGTTTAAAGGAACAAAAAACAATTTTTTAATCAAGTAATTTAAGAATTGCATTGCTCTTTACATTCAACGATTATTTTGGCAGCAAGTCCCCTGCCCAAAACGAGATTTGTACCCCTCACTTTAACTTCAACTGGCCCTCGAAACGGAGCAGCTTTGTTTTTAACGATTTTTACTCCGGGAACAATGCCAAGTTGCGCTAACCTCCTTTTCGCGTGAAAGCCCGCATTTACACTTTTAACCATGAGTTCAGAACCAGAGTTGCACTCAGTTAAACATTTTATTAATGGGACGCTGTATCGCTCGGCTCGATCGTTAACCATGCTATTCTTAACTTTCCACTTTTCTTGTTTCTTTTTTATAAAATAGAATTAGTTTCTACTAGTAATAGGATATCAAAACTTTTAAAGTTAGATATATCGAATTTTTTATCCAAAAAAAAGAACCTATTCCTAAGATATTAAGAATCCCAAAATACGGCTATGTTCAGCATGATTTTTCTAAAGGGACAATTTAGTCTAATAATAAAAAGTGCTAATTAGATAATCCTAAAAAAGATCATTTTTTGTAAGTAGATATGATAAAAAATCTTATTCATTATAATCTCCAAATTGATAGATAAGGGGATAAGGAAACGATCCAGCAGTTCTGAGAGCCATAAATATTAAAAATGATCCTCTAAGAGAATTAGATCTTCTATCCAATCCTTGTCGTAATCTTAGACTGTGTTTCATCACTCTTTTGTTAGATAAGCCTAACATTTAAAAGCATTGAATGATACCCAATTCTTAGATTATTTAAGTTAAAAAAACTAATTTTCTAGAAAACAATAATGATTCGTTCGATGTCACAAAATTTGGATGATAAAAAGAAGCAAGGTACGCCGTTAATTAAATGTCTAACGGAATGTGAAAAGGGAGACGAATTAAAAGTTCTAAGCGTTAATACAGGATTTCGTGCGAAAAGAAGATTGGCACAGATGGGACTTGTTCCAGGAGTAACGATATTTAAGCGTAAAGAGGCACCTTTTAAAGGCCCGTTAGAAATATTCGTAAAAGGTTCGAGTTTGGTCATCGGGAGGGGCTTGGCATCCAAGATCTTAGTTGATTGTGGTTCTTCTTGCCCATACTAGAATTAATAAAATAGGAAAATTAAGTAATCAATTTAATTCTAAATTGAGAAATTGATTTAGATTTAATTGATCTAAACAATAAATAGATTTTTAAAATGAAAATGAACAACGAGAGAGAAGTAAAATATAAAGACACCATAAACATTGCTTTAGCAGGAAATCCCAACGTGGGTAAGTCAGTCATATTTAATCAATTGACAGGGCTTTCCCAGACGATTGGAAATTGGCCTGGTAAAACAGTAGAGAGAATGGAGGGTCATTTAGATTTCTTGGGTTATCATTTTAATATTGTAGACCTTCCGGGTATCTATAGTCTTTCCACTTATTCATTGGAAGAAATCGTGAGTAGAGAATACATTGTATCGGATGAAGTTGACATCATAATTAACGTGATTGATGCCACTAATTTAGAACGTAATCTTTTTTTTACCTTTCAGTTATTAGAATTGAAGGTTCCAATGATTTTAGCTATTAATCAAATGGATGTTTTGCGTAGAAGAAATATTGACCTTGATTTTGAAGAGCTAGAAAAGATCTTCAAGTTGCCAGTCTTACCTCTTGTAGCCGTTCATGGAACTGGTGTTCATCAATTATTAGAAGAGGCGATAGAAATGGTGGTATATCGCCGTGCTCACATGCATTTCAATGGTAGTGAACCTGAAGAGTGTGATCATCATGCTCATGATTATTACAGGGAAGAGCACGTACACGGGAAAGCTGATGTGTGCAATTCCATAAAAGAAGATTTTGATTTTCCTGACTTATCAGATATTTTATCATTTGGTAAAGAAATAGAAGAAAAAGTGCAAGATTTAACTCAAAGAATTGATGCTCTTTCAGATTATTTTGCCAAGTACAATTATCCATCGAGATTTTTAGCTGTTAAAATTTTAGAGAGAGACGAAGAGATAATAAAGATCTTCAAAGAAATCAAAGAAGGTAATGACATTCTTAAACTTGCTGATAAATATCGGGAAGAATTAGAAGATTATCATGGAGAAGACATTAACACGATAATCTCTTCTGAGATATATAGCGATATATTAAAAATTACCGATAAAGTAATGATTCAAGAAGTTAAAGAGAAGAGAACAAGATCAATAGCAGAAAAAATTGATCACTTGACCACGCATTCTTTCTGGGGATATGTCATTTTGGTATTGGTAATTTTTGGCATATATGCCTTCACTTTTACAGTAGGGGATTTTTTGGGGGGGATGATAAATGAGTTATATGTTCATTTAAGCGATAGAATTTACGCTATTTACGGTGAAGATAATTCTTGGGTAAATTTACTTTGGGATGGTGGAGTGGGTGGCTTTTTTGGAGCCGTAGGAGGTGTTTTAGTATACGTAATTCCTTTCTTTTTGGTAATTGAATTATTACAAGATTCAGGATACTTGCCTAGAGCTGCGTTTTTAATGGATAGAGTCATGCATTCTATTGGTGTTCATGGTAAAACCATTATTCCAATGATCTTGGGTTTTGGTTGTAACGTGCCAGCATGTGCGGGATGCAGAATCATGGAAACGGAACGAGAAAAGAAAATTTCAATAGCACTAACTTCGTTAATCCCTTGTGCTGCAGTTATGACCGTAGTGCTCGGTTTAGTGGGGCGCTATTTAGGATTGGGTTGGGTTCTATTTTTATTCATGATAAACTTTTCTGTCATTCTAATTATTGGTAGGATATTAAATAAGGTCATGCCGGGAGAAAGTACCGAACTTATAATGGAAATGCATGAATTTCGAGTGCCTAATTATGGTGTGATTTTCAAGCAAACCTGGGTTAGAAGTAAGGAATTTGTTTATAAAGCCTTGCCATTAATTATTGTGCTTGGAATTTTTCTTGAAATCTTACTGATATTTAATGCATTAGAGCCAATAAATGTATTTTTATCACCTATAACCGTCTTTTGGCTCGGATTACCATTGATTACTGGTGTATTTCTAATATACGGAATTCTGCGTAAGGAATTAACATTAGTTCTTTTGGCTCTTTTAGCTAACTCCTTAGGTTTAACTCTCGTTGAAGTTCTAACCCCAATACAGATGATCGTGTTTTGTTTAGTAACCATGCTGTATGTACCTTGCTTTGCGACGATAGTGATTATTGCTAAACAGACCAATTGGAAATATGCCATCCAGATTTCTTCAATGGAGATTGCTGTTGCATTATTAATTGGTGGTTTGATTCACTTTGGATACATGTTTTTAACAAGCATGTGAATTTCTAAAAGTCCCCTTTTTTTGATAAAACATTTATATTTTTTTAAAAATTCATAATTATTGTTTATAGTTTCATGAAATAATTACAATTTAATTGTCAGAAAAACGATCACTTCTCATAAGAGATGAAAGTCAGAATTACGACTCCTTGTCGGATCCATCTTTCTTTAATTGATGAGAATGGCTATACTGGCAGAGTAGATGGGGGCATTGGATTGATGTTAGATCGGCCCAATGTGGTTTTTGAGGCTTCTAATTCGGCAACTCAATTTAAAATTGAAGCTAATAAGTATTATAGAGAATCAATAGAAGTTATCAATGAGAAAGCATCACGAGTATTCAAGGAATTCAATATTAGTAACAAGAACTATCATTTTTATCTGAAACGTTATTACCCAAGCCATGTGGGACTAGGATCAAAAACTCAATTATCCTTAGCAATTGCCTATGCTATTTCTAAGTTGAGAAATCTAGATGTTTCGCTCACTAGTTTAACTAAATTAGTAGAGAGGGGAGGTACTTCTGGGATAGGATGGAGAGGGTTTGAATCTGGAGGATTTATCTTAGATGGTGGACATGATTTTGGAAAAAATAAAGAAAAGGAAACATTTTTACCTTCTTCAGCATCGAGTGAGGCTAATCCTGCTCTTACGATTTTAAGATATCCCATACCCGAACATTGGAGATTTGTTTTAGCAATTCCTAATGTCAAAAAAGGAGCTTATGGAGATGAAGAGGTAGGTATTTTCCAAGATAACGCTCCAATTCCTAAAGACGAGGTAAATGAAGTCTCTCATCAAATTTTAATGAAAATTATCCCCGGAATTATCAAGAACGATTTAGAATGTTTCGGAGAAGGCTTGAAAAGGATTCAAATGATTGGTTTTAAGAAGATAGAGATAAGTTTACAACACGAGATTGTTAAAAACCTATTAACTTTTTTAGACCAATATGGCATTAAGGCATATGGAATGTCCTCATTTGGTCCGAGTGTAGTTGGCATCACGGAATCAGATGAAGAGGCAAAAAAATTATTCGAAGCTATCCACGATCATTTAAGAAATGTTGGAGGACATATCTACGTCTGTAAACCAAATAATACTGGAGCTAAAATTGAATATATAGATTGATTTTTAATGGAAAATAATGACATGCATGTTTATTTTTCACCTGATCTGAGTGAGAGAGAGCGAGCCTGCTTTGAAGCAGGCATAAAGCTTGGAGCTCTCTATCATATTTTATGTGGAATACCAATTTCAACAGATGAAAATGTCATAAAATCAATAGAAAAAGGAATTGAAGCAGCTATTTCTTGTCAACCTTATGTAAAAAAAGTTGAAGTGAATTTAAAAAGAAACGAAATTAGCGGAAATAAACAAACTCAATTTGATTATGATGAGATAACAGGGAAAATAATTCGAGCAAAAATCATTGTAGAATATGAAAAGACTAAAATCACAGCAAGAGTAGATTGGATTAATGAATTTCCCCTCATGTATATTGAAAAGATTCAAAAAAAGGACTAATTCATTAAAGAACTCATGTATTGACTGATAAGATCTATTGTTTTAATAGCCTGTTTATTCTTAACAAATGATTCCATGTTTTCCATGTGATCCACGATTTTCTCGTGTATTTTATAAAAGAGTTGCTTGTTATTACTTTCTTTAGCAACTTTTAATCTTGTTGCTAAAATTATGATTTCCAAGGCCAGATTTTCTGCTCTATTAAAAAGGTTATAAGAATTTTTTTGTTTCAAAAAAGAATTAACTTGAATTTTAAATTCTGCAATTTTGAATTCACCAAGATGGTTTTTTTTCATTATCTGCTTCTCTTCAATTGCCTTACCAATGAGGAATAACCAAGCGCTATTTATGACCGGTATTTCCGTAAATTCTTTTTCATGATCTAAAATATTTAACTTTATTTCAAGACTATTTACATCAAGATAATGATAATGCTTCAAAGGAAATTCGAATAATCCTATTCGAGAATCTCTTTCTTTTAATGCGCCTAAAGCATATAGATATATATTATCAACGAAATTTATTATAACATGTCCATTCTCTTTTAAATTTCTAAAAGTGGTAGTACTAGAATATGGTTTTATGACTAAAATATCATTTTCAATGAATCTTATTCCCATGGGTGCTGTATTAGGAACTAATTTTCCAACAGAATCATCAACACTAAACGTGATCGCCAAAACTTCGTATAAATTAAGCTTCCTCAATCCAAAATCTTTATAATTGAAATTCATTTGAAAGTTATGATTATTTCTGAGAATTTGTAGATTAGATATTTTAATATATCTTCTTGAAATTAAAATACTTAGTAATTTAACCAAAATATTTTATATGTATTTTTACTGCTGTAACTTAATCCAAAAATGGTCATCAATGATTAAAAATTATTTCTTAATGTGGTGAAACGAATATTACAATCGATTTACAACAACACAGTAGATTAATAGATAATTACATGTTATTTGTAATTCCGAGTTGGGGTGATCTTCTAGGTTATCCAACTTTGGGTAAATATGTGAATCATTATGTTTCAAAAATCGAGACTGATTTAGTAATTTTCTTGGCAGGACTTGAAAGTTCGATAATGATCGAACAAAAACAAGGTTTAGAACCCCAATTTAGAACTCTTCATTTCATCTTCGGATTAGGTATTTACTATTCAAAGTTTGAACTTCAATCAGGTAGATACATTGTTGATAATAGGGAGTTAACTGGGTTGATCTTAAGTGATTTTGTATATGATCATTTGGCTACCTCACGTAATATTACGCTACAAAATGATAGGGATGTGGTAATTGCTGAAAAGGTAATTAAAATTCCCATAGACTTATCGAATAAAACAACTACTAAGATTACGTTTATAAAAGGAGCATTGATGAGGAATTTATTCATACCCCATAAAGATGTTTTTTTGGATTTCATGGATCTAATTAAGAAACCAGATTCATATAATCCCGAGAATGGACATATTTTTTTGAGTACTCATTGGAGTGATTACAATAAAATTTTGATATCTACTGAAATGAAAGGAAATGTTAAACTCCAATTCATGAACTCAACTGCGGGAATAGAAGAAATCGTGATTGGGGCTGATAAAGTGATCAATAAAATATTCACCTTGTCAGAAAGAAAAGAAATTGATAAAAGAATTTCATTCTTAAAAGATGTTTACTCCAATTTAAGCTATGATCCCATGTATTTATTCTCAATCATTGATAAGGCCTCTAATAAATTAATTGCTAAGCGCCAGTTTCCTTCTGCTGCAGGCGATGCCTTAAGTTCAGAAAAAGGACGGAAAGAATCAATTTTAATATCAGCTGGGGATCGAATTGAATCTGTTGTTAAATGGCCCGAAGAATTTAAAAGAAATACTAAAAAAGATTTGGAGTTATCAGCAGTTTATAAAGAATTCAAGGAGAATCCTCCAATTATCAGAAGTGAAAGTTCTTCAAAGGATCAAATCATGGATTTAACTGAGGAGCTCGAAACAAAAGTCAAAAGACAGGAATTTGAACTCCGGACTCTCAAACGCCCCTCTGTCAATACTAAACCATTACCTTCCGCTCCAGAAGATGATATCATTTCAATCCTGTCATATCTCAAGAGAATCATTGACCAGGACTACGAAATAATAGCTATCGGAAAAGCTTTTGAAAATGCGAGAGATAATTTAAGAAAGATCATATTACAATCCAAATTCATGTGGGAAATGGGAAAATACATTAACATGTTCCAACGAGAGAAACCAAATATCGGTTTAAATAAAAAAGAAAAGGAGGAACTTCTTGAAAAGGTGGACATTTGGATTAAAAAAGCGGAAAAAAAGAAAGACAGATTTCTTAAAAGAAAATCTTAAAAGAATTTTATAACCTCTAAAAATTAAAACATAAACTACTTAAGAGTAAATTCCGTTACCTTAGGGCGCGTTTCAACTTCAGGATAAATTACTCCTGTTATTGGCGGAGAACCATTATAAATTTCTTCTATTTCTATGACCCCAAACGTGATTAATCGGAATTTATGAAACCCTGTAAAAGTACCTTTCACAACCTGGCTAGCCATGTCAAAATTTGCTCCAAATACTGCTACCTTAGAATTAACAGGTATTTGCTTTAGGTCTTCTTTTAAAACAGACGGAGGGAAAACTAAACGATTATGATCCGCACATTGAAGCTGTATGCAAGGAATGATGATTGGGTATCCGTCAGAAGGATCAACATAAGCAATTGCTCTAACTCCAATTGGAACTTTAAATAAGTTGTATCCTATAGGATTTAATCTTTTCTCTTCAAGTTTAGTTTTTGCGCCTCCTTTTCCTATCATGTCGAATAAAATTCCTTTTACAATACCTCCAAGAGGTAAGTCCCTTATTGGTGTTGTGGCTATTAGATCATTATAAAAAACTCTATATAGATTAACATAGGTAAAATAGCGCATGAAGTCGGAATTATTGAAATAGTCAAGATCCTCACCCTCATATTTTAAGTGATCAAATTTTGCTTTTACTTGAATGAATTTAAATGGGGTTTCAGGAGTCATGTATAAAATGCCTTGCTTCGGGTTTTTTTGAACGTTCTCCTTGCTTGATCCTTTAAAAAACTCCCCCCACACTATCTGATTGGGATTTTTAGCTCTGTTAAAAGTTATTAGTGTTATGTGCGGCCAACCTCGATCGTCTATTGTAGAGATTAACTTTAGCATGATATCCGGCTGAGTGAACTCAATAATCTCTTCTGACATTTCAGAAGACCAAGAAGGTAAATTTTGTTTTCCCATTTTTTTTCACCTTTAATTATCATTTAATTTATTTAATATTTTATAGTTTTAGCAAGAAGGTAATTTTGATCCCCCTTCTCTTTTGCTAATATTACCCATATTCTCTTCTCTTTTGGTCAATCCCGACCATTGAACGTTTTTCACACCTGTATCTTTAGCAACTTTGAATAGATGTTCTATTTCATCTTTAGTCATTAGTGGTATATCCTTTAATGGCCAGTCAAGATCCAAACGTTCGTATTTGCCAGTGCAAAGATTGTTAAAAGAGAGAAGATCCCATCTTTCGGGAATGTTATTTAACTTATTAACTATGAAAGTGCCAATACCTCTTATATTTTCTTCTGTAGCTGTATATTGGGGAATGACTGGAGTACGGATCCACATCTTTTTACCATGGTCTTTCATGTAATTTGCAATATACATGGCATTCTCCAAGATTAACTCATTCCCCACCCCAGTAAACTTTTTATGCTTCTCCGAATCAATTTCTTTAATATCCAACAATACCAAATCAACGTGAGGAAGTAATGTATCATATACTTTTTTAGAAGCATATCCACATGTATCTAGCGCGGTCGATATATCATTTTCTTTGCATTTTTTCAAAAAATCCCGAACAAATTCAGGTTGTAAGGTGGGTTCACCACCGGAAACGGTAACCCCACCCTTGGACTTTGTATAGTAAATCTTATCCTTTTCAACTTCAATAAAAAGATCTTCTAAGTTCCACCAAGTGCCTAGTAGGTGGAGTGCTGTACTCGGACATTCCTCCGCACAGCTTCCGCAGCTAATGCATTTTTCTCGGTCTATGCGGATGCCTTCTATCTCGTCAAAAGATAAAGCTCCTTGTTGACAAGTCTCTATGCATATCTTGCACCCGATGCATTTGTGTTTAAACCATTCTAATTGAGGTTTTTTCAGGATAGACTCAGGATTATGACACCAGATGCATTTTAAAGGACATTGTTTCAAGAAAACAGTGGTTCGAATCCCTGGCCCGTCCTCAGTTGACATTTTCTGAATTTCAAAAACTAAAGCTTTTTTGGCGCTCACTCAACTCATCTACTACAATTTGTACTTCTATTATTTGATAATTAAAAAAACCTAAAAATTTTAATCATTAATAAATAAAGATTGATAAAAATGGTTTGTATTTTGTGACTCGTGATTTCATATTAGATAAGAAAATTTCAAATTTATATACATGAATTAGTTAATATCTATATTATTAAGATGGAAAATATATTTTGGTAAGGTATCAAAATTATGAATGAAAAAACTGATCCGAATGATATCTGTGATGAGGAGGTTGCTGAAATCTCATACTCTAAAAAAATAATGGCCTCATATGGTTTTGGTAATTTCATGTGGGAATTTATTGAGGGAGTCATCGTGATCCTCGTCTTTTTCTTTTATGAAGCTGAGATTGGGCTTTCGAGCACTCTTACCGCGTTAGGTTTTATAATTTTTGCATTATGGAACGGTTTAAACGATCCCTTATTAGGATACCTTACTGATCGACCCAATCGACTTACAAGAAGATGGGGAAGGCGGTTTCCTTGGATGATTATTACTTTTATTCCTTGGCTTCTTTGCTTTTTTCTAATATTTACCCCTCCAAATGTTAGTCCTAAAGAATCTCCATGGCTTCTTTTTGGATGGTTAGTTTTGACTACATGTGCGTTTGACACTTTTTTTTCCATTTGGTATGTTTCTTATGGATCGCTTTTTCCAGACAAATTTCGAGTAAGATCTGAACGTCTAACAGCAGCAGGTATTACCGTATATCTGGGATTTTTTGGTATTGTTCTTGGTTTTCTATTGCCACCAAGCATAATTTCCTATGGTCAAATATCATCTTATATTATCCTGGCATTAATATGTGTTGTTATCGCTATATTTGCAATGATAATGTTAATACCCGGGATAAGAGAAGATAAAACGATGGTTGAAAATTTCTTAGCCAAATGCGAAGAGAAAAAAGAAAAAGAAAGCATTTACTTGTCGATAAAGCAAGTTGTAAAACATAAGAATTTTATTGCTTTTATTATCTTCTTCTTGCTTTATCAGAGTTTAACCATCATGATGACTTCTTCATTCATGTATTTTGTTCGATATGTCATTAAAACAGAAGCTTATGTGGCAACAATAATAATGGGAATGTTTTTGATCGGTGGTATCGTGACCCTTCCCTTTTGGCTCAAATATTCAAATAAAACCAAAGATTATCGCAAAACCCTAATAATCGCATCATCAATAATGATCTGTTTTGCAATTCCTTTGACATTTTTAACAGATTTAACTCTAATATTAATCACGATGATTCTTTTTGGCATTGGTGTTGGAGGAGTATGGATCATGATATCACCTATCCACGCAGATATCATTGATGAATCAGTTACTCTTTTTGAAAAGAGGCGGGAAGGATTATACGGCGGATTTAGATATTTTACTGGGAGAGTAGCCATGGTTATTCAGGCAATCACCTTTGCCCTGATACATGTTTCTACTGGCTTTATAGAGGGAGCAGGCACTCAGACTTCCTTTGCGATCTTAGGGATCCAATTGCACACGGGAATTATTCCTGCTATTCTAATGGCGATTGGCACGTTAATTTTTTGGAAATTCTATGACATAACCCCAGATAAGGCAACAAAAATAAAGCAAGAATTAAAAAAAACTGGTTTATAAATCATATTTTTTTAGTTATTCTTTTTTTTTTATTTTAGAACTCATAAAATTAATCTATTCTCATAAATTTTGATAGGTATCATTATTCGCCAGTTTTAAAATCATGATTGAAAATTGGAAATTAAAAAAGTCTATTGAAGTTTTCAGAAGCAGACCATTTAATATCTTAGAGAAAACTTACGTTAATCCCTGTAACAATAAAGAATTTAATGCCCATATTCTTGATGTAAAAGACTGGGCAAATATAATCGGAATTGATAATCACGGAAACATACTTCTTATTCGACAATTTCGATTTGGAAACGATCAAATTGAGTTAGAAATTCCAGGTGGTTATATTGAATTTGGAGAAACCCCAGAAGAAGCCGCAATACGAGAATTAAGAGAAGAAACGGGTTTTGGAATACAATGGATAAAACAAATTGGGGTGGTTAATGCAAACCCAGCAATCATGAATAATAGATGCTATACTTTTTTAGCTGAGCTTTCAGAAAAAGGTGACGTTGAATTTGATCCTAATGAGATCATAGAATCTGTATTTGCAACTCCAAAAGAGGTTGAGAAATATCTCATAGAAGGTAAAATAACTAACACTTACGTTATTTGTGGTTTTTTTTGGTACGTGCTCTATGAAGATAGCATTTCGAAATAATTTAAAAAACTAATTTTTATTGTTTTCTAATAGGCATCCCCGCCATGGCACCAGTAAATATTCCTTTTTTAACTGCTGAAATGCCATTTACAAACACATGTTCAACACCTTCAGATAAAAGTCGTGGGTTTTCATAGGTGGCTTTATCAATCACTGTCTTTGGATTAAAAATGGTAATATCAGCCCAAAAACCCTCTCTGAGCATGCCTCGATCCTTTAATCCCAACCTCTGAGCAGGATAAGAAGTCATTCTTCTAATTGCATCGTGTAAGGTGAGCAATTTTTCTTCTCTCACATTTTTCCCGAGAACACGAGTGAACGTACCATTACAATATGGATTTGGAAAATAGGTATCATTTTCTTCGGGTATGACCCTCCCATCTGACGCGAACATTGTAAGTGGATGAGTAATGGTTATTAAGTTCTCTTCTTTCGTTATTGATTTATAGGTTCCTCCAACATTGCCATCTTGTTCTATTAATACCTCAATGAGAACTTGCCGTGGATCCATCTCTTTTTCGATGGAATTTTGATATACTGTTTTACCATTGAACTGTTCGCTCTTTGGAGCATTAATATACACTTTTTTCCAATCTTCTAATTCTTCAATCTGCAAAAAACTCCGTACTATCACGTCAATTCCATCGTATATTTTTTGTTTCAAATCCTGGTTGGTCCTTGAATCCTTTAATAATTGAATTCCTTTTGGAATATCCAATTTCTTCTTTGAGAGATAAATCCATGGGGGCAACAAGGCAAATAAAAAGGTATGATTAGATGCGTGAGGGAATACATCGAATGTCACATCCAAATTATTTTCTCTTGCTTTTTCCACTAATTTATATGCTCTTTTTATACTTCCCCGCCAAAAGCCAAAAGGTTTAAAGTGATTAATTTCTACGGGTATTCCACTTTCTGCTATTTCAATCGCTTCCTTAGTGGCTTTGGTTAATCCAGAAGCAAAACCTCGGAAGTGAGTTGTATATATTCCATTGTATTCATTCACAACGCGACATAATTCAATTATCTCTTTCGTTTTTGCGAAGGATCCTGGAGGATAATCCAATCCCGTAGACATTCCAAATGCTCCATTGCTCATTTCTCTTTCAAGAAGTCTTTTCATCTCCATCATTTCATTCTCTTTTGGAGCCCTTGATTTTAGTCTAAGAACATTCATTCTAAGTGTTGAATGACCTATCATGGGAATGATATTTATACTAATTCCATTTCTTTTTAATTCATTCAAATAATCATTCAAATTGACAAATTTAAAATCAAAATCTGAGATTCCCAGCATTTTTAAGAAAGTTTCGAAAGCATCATCATTTTTAATCTCTGGATTCATTGGTATAAGGGAAAATCCGCAATTTCCAACCACATGAGTAGTGACTCCTTGCGATAACACATTTTCACAGCGGCTCAATAAGACTGTAAAATCAGAGTGAGTATGAATGTCAATAAAGCCAGGTGCCACAACGTGTCCTGAAGCATCAATGATTTCTTCATTATCCTGAGCTTTAATTTCAAGAGCAATTTCCGTGATTTTTTCTCCTGAAATCCTAATATCTGCTTTAAACCATGGATTTCCAGTACCATCAATAACTTTTCCATCCTTAATTAAAAAATTGTTCATTGAAAACAACTCTCCAAATCAATTAGATTCATTTAGGATAAAATTATCGTTTAAAACTAAAGCTATAAATTCATCTTGATATGATTCAATTGAGTTTTCATTATATTTATTTCTTTTTTGCCGGTGGTTTAATCATCAGATTTTCAAGTTCATCCCGGAGCTTTTTCCTTGGACCTTTTAACTGCAGATATACATGAGGAGGCTTGTCAGTTTTATCAGGTATCCAATGATTTTTTCCAAGCTCTTCTTCAAGAATTAAGCGATGACCATTTATTTCTTCCTGATAAGGATCAGCACCTCTCACAGCGTATAAGGCGGCTAAGAGATCCCAACTATAATTTCCTCTATGCTTCCCTTGCGTATAAACTTCATAAGATTTCCGAACGGGATTAGTTTCTGGAGTCTGACTTGATAGTTTTTTGCCCGTTAAAAACTGATTTCCATGAGTAGATACTACAAGTTCAGTAGGCCAAGAGTTGATAACGTTTCTGGCAGCATCCCAATCAAATAACCAATTAAACTCCGCCATGCATGAAGGGAATCTTCCCATGCCCATTGTGATTAGTTTCTTAACTTTTTGTTTAATAAGCTCCTTACCAGTTAAATTGCTGAAGTTATCTCCTTTTGAATGCAATAAATCATTTAACGCGGTAAGTAATCCGACAGCGATAATAACCACTGATTTCTCTTCTGCTCGGGCTAGTAAACATCGATATAGGGAAACAGCGTCCCAAATCTTTTTTTCATCGTGCTCTTTATCATAAAATTGTTTTACTACTTCTTCGGTGTAAAAATCATTAGTTAATGGGAGTTTTTTTCTATGATCTTTATAGGCCTTGTATTTTTCTCCACTCTTGTATTCTTTATCATCCGCTAATCCTATTGGTATTTCAGAACGACCGTAGTAATCATTTATGACTAAAGCACATTTAGCCGATACTTCCAGGGGAACATCGCAAATCACGCCCAGTATGTTTGCCTCCCCCATATCCATCAAAGCATGGAGGATTGCCAGCGCCCCAACATCATCACAATCGCAATCCATGTCAGTGTCAAATATTACTGGAATTGCGTTTGATCTCAAATTTTTCATTAAAATCCATCCCCTAATTTTTTCTATTTTATCCTATTTTAATGATTTAAATACTTATGAATTAAGATAAAGAATTAATATATATAGCAAGAAAGTATAGTATTAAATAAATTTTAAATTGATTTAAAAAAATACACGAGATAAGTTAAATGGAAAATACTTCCACTAGTCAAGTGGAAAGACACGGAAAATATGATTTGGTTGAACATGGTCTTTTAAGAAACTCGATTTTTAGTATTGTCTACATGCATCAAGGATTCATCGAAGTTTTTCTATTCATATATATGGCATTATATATGATATCTTTTGGTGTTAGTTTGACACTTATCGGCCTGACCATCTTTATTGTTAATCTACCATGGATAATAAAACCCATATATGGAATTACTACTGATCGAAAAGGCAGCAAGAAATGGGGCAGAAGAATCCCCTACATGCTATCAACTAGTATTTTCTCGGGGATCATGTTCTTCTTCATTATTCCTTTAAATCCTAATTCAGATTGGCTATTCTTTACCGTTGTCACCACATTAGCAT
The DNA here is from genome assembly GCA_004524425.1 of Promethearchaeota archaeon. The sequence goes on along the minus strand of SDNN01000018.1, from coordinate 2,799 downwards.
ATTTATTTAGTGGTATATCTGATACTGCTACTGATGGTTTAGTTGTGGATTCGACCTCACCTGAGAATAGAGGAAAAGTACAAAGCATATGCTGGGGATCAAAGTTAGGTGGTTATGTAATCGCATCACTACTCGTGGGGTTTATGGTTGAATTGTTATCGTGGACCATCTACTTCATCTTCATGGGCATATTTTTGCTTCTGCCCATTCCATTGTTTTTTATTGCTCGAGAACCCGTTTATGAGATTCCCGAAAAATTTCCCTGGAAAGATTTAAAATCCGTATTTAAAAAGCGCCTGATTTGGATCATTTTAATTCTTTTCATATTAATTGAATTTGGAGTATATGTCGTCTTATCAATGATGCCCCTTTTTCTTTCCATCGATCTCAATTTGAGCTTGTCTAATGTTGGAATAGTAATGACCGCAGGAAGTTTGGGTTTTTTCATAGGATGTTTAATTTCTGGACCAATTTTTGACAGATTATCACGGCGAGCTGGCGTGATGATGACCATAGCATTCATGCTCGTGATGTTTTTCTTAGTTTCTACAATAATAAACTTCACAATGGCTCTTATTTTTGTTTTGATATTTGGTCTAGCTTGGGGATTGTTTCAAATCATCCAACTGATTGTTTCCATGGACATATGTAAAAAATCTATCAGCGCAACAATGTTTTCCATATACATGAGTGTTTATAATCTTGGAAATGCATTAGGAGCACTTTTTGGAGCTATATTTGCCGAAGCTTTTGGATTTCGGATTGCCTTTATAATTGCTGGTTTCGTAGTGCTTCCTACCCTCTTTCTAGCACTCCTCATCAAGGGAACGCAAACTTTATTTGAAGGAGAAGCCGATGCGGTCGAAATAAAATGAAAATTTAAAATTATAAATAAAAAATTTTAATATTTTTTTATTTTAAAAAAATGAATGGTTGTTCCTAGATTCGATGAGTTTCTCGTGCAATAATTTCATTTTGCATTTCTCTACCGATCGTTGTAAAGTATGCATTATAACCAGTAATTCTTACTAATAGATTCTTGTAATTCTCAGGATGCTTCTGTGCATCTTTTAACATTTCCGCATCAAGCATGTTGACTTGGAGGCACGTTCCTCCCTTTTCTACGTAACCTTTTAGATAAGCCTTAAATTTTTCTCTATTCTCAGGATCCTTGAGAATGCTTGGATTGAACGTGATGGTTTGGCTTGTCCCATTTGGTAGGTAATTAACAAATTCTCCTGATTCTGTTTTTCCACCTATCGATAATCCTACCGAATTGGTGACTGCAGTGGGTCCCTTAACATCCGCTCCGCTAGTAGGGCAAATTGCATTAGATAGGAATGTTCCTTTCTTTCTCCCATCAGGAGTGGCCACAGTAAAACCTGCATCAGCACCCGCCCAGTAATTCCATGAAAGCATGCCGGGTCGATATTGAAAATCATTTGGTGTTTTGTATTTCCAACACTCATCTGCCCATGTTTCCATGACTTTCCTTGCCATTTCGTCTGCCTCTTCCAAATCGTTTCCAAATTTAGGGGCTTTACTTCTCAGCATGGTGTACATGATTTCATTCTCTCTCCCCTCAAAATCTTGCATCAAGGCTTCTTTAATCTGTGAGATGGTATATTTTTTATCATCATATACAAATTTTTTAATGGCCAATAAAGAATCGACAGTTGTCGCAAAACCAACTCCATTTACAGTGACAAATCGAAGTTCTGGTCCGCCTTGTCTTACATCCAATCCTTTCTCAATACATCCACGCACGATCGTGGATAAATAAGGGGTAGGCATGAATTTTGCATCGATATCTTCAAATTGATCATAAATTTCTGTCGTATATCTTATGATAAATCTAATTTGCTCTTGCCAAGCCTCCCAGAATTCATTCCAAGTCTCGAAATCTTCAGGATCGCCGGTTTTCGGTCCTATTTGCTCACCAGGTTTGGTGAAGACATCATTTCCAGGCATGTTTTGTCCATTCCACAGAGTCAATTCAATGCTCTTGGTCAAGTTAGGATTGCAGTTTACCGTACCAGAGCGGTCATTTCCTTGCATGGTATTTTCTAAACATCCCACACAAGCATAATTCCAAACTTCCTCTTCAGGTACTCCCTCTCTTGTTAATCCAGCCATGCTTCTTTCATCAAAATTAATCAAAAAAGGAGCGCCTTGTGATCTGGCAATCATTTCAATTATTGTATCTAGCAGTCTATCTGGAGAATTTCGATGCAATTTGACATTTGGTTTTGGCTCTAAAATTGGATGCCATTCATCTATAACTTCTAAAATGGTATAAGTTAATTCGTTGGTTTGATCTTCACCAAGAGGCCCCAATCCAGAGAGGGTCATTAGCTGGCCAAAACCTGAATTTATACCTTGATTTCCCACGTTTATCATTGCATCATAGGCAGTATTGCAATGAAACCAAAAAGAACCTAAGATATCTTTTGCAAATTCTTTGGTTATATTCTTTTGATCGATGACATCCTTTTTATATAAGGGCCAAACATATTGATCAAACCTGCCAAATGAATCTCCCGCGCCAGGATAGGACTCTTCTGCCATGACTAACATGTGCGTGAGCCAAACTGCTTGGACAGCTTGCCAAAAAGTCTCGGCGGGTTCCCAAGGCACTTTTTCTAAATTCTTTGCCATTTGTTCAAGTTCTTGTACTCTTTCGGGGGTTGATGCTTTAGATTTTAATCTTCTGCATTCTTCTGCGTATCTTTTAGCTAATTTTCTCGGGATCTCGGTGGATTTAATCATTGCTCTCAATTCGGCTCCTTTTGAACTTTT
>SDNN01000017.1 GCA_004524425.1 Promethearchaeota archaeon | reverse complement strand
AATTCTTTAACATGTGGTCCCATATTGATATCATCTGGTTTAATTTCAGGGTTACCTCCTTGAATTTCAATGATTCTTTTCATTTTCTCATAAGCTTTTCCAGATTTTAACAACTCTTTTGCCATTTCTTGACCTTTTCCTTTTGTTGCCTTACCACTCATTTCCAGCAGAATGCCAGCCAAAGAGGTGGATTTCTCTATTAGAGAATTGGGTCCAGCAGAATAGTCCATTAATAAGGTTAAAGCTTCCTTGGCTTCAATTGCCGGACCGATAGCATGTCCAATTGGTTGATGTGCCAAGGTTAAAGCACATTCAGCTTCAACTCCTACATTCTTAGCAATTTCTTTGAAAAGGTACGCAAAATTCCTGCCCTCATTAGGGGTTGAAAATTTTGTTCCTTCTCCGACTGGTATGTCTAAGACTATTTTTTTAACCCCCATAGAAAGTTTTTTTGCTAAGATGGATGGAATCATTAATCCTATGGGATCCATGTGCAAGGGGCGTTCTATTTCAATCATTATATTGTCTGCTGGAGCGATATCTAATGCTCCACCCCACACAATGCATGCTTTTTCTTTTGATATTAAATTTTTAATCTCTTCAGAATCAAATGCAACAGGAGCCAGAACTTCCATGCTATCAGCCGTTCCAGAAGGAGAGGTAATGGCCCGGGTGCTAGTTTTAGGAATTAGAAGTCCAGCTGCTGCTACGATTGGTACGATGATGAGAGAGACTTTATTTCCAGGCACTCCGCCATTCAGCTATATAGTAGAGATCACTACATGTGTGCTGTGCTTGTCATAAACTTTTGGCCCGAAATCAAAAATCGTCCCGCTTTTAGATTCTGCTAGAGATAAGGCAGTCATTTCTTCATTGTCCATATTATTAATGGAGACAGCAGTAATAAACGAGGCAAGTTCTATAGGTGAAAGAAGTCCAGATGAAGCATCAGAGATTAATTCATGTATTTCAGCGCTATTAAGCTTTTTTCCATTTATTTTCTTCCGGATATATTTAATGGAATCTGGAATTTCTGCAGGTCTCACTGAAACCATCTTATTTTCATACTTATCAACATGTTTAATTGAGTCCACAAAAATGCCAATTTCTCCGGGAGAAACAATTGAATCGGAATAAGCAATCTGCAAGATAGCAACTTTATACTTATTTTCTAATGATTTTGATTCTGGATTTTTTATGATGATTCTATCTCCTGATTTTCGTCCTAAAATATTAGCATCTTTGATGTGAAGGATGACATCCTTAACGTTGCCTGTTTCAAAATTTATTTTTTTTACTTTAAGTTTCATAATTCAATATTTCTACGTTCTTTATAATATAAATGATATATACAAAAAGCGTTTTATAATTTTATTGAAAAGGGGAAAGTATTCGTATCCTCGATCTCATTTTGATCGGGATCTTTAAATCGGATTGCCATGGTGATTTCATAATCTCCAGCTTCTAAGGGCTTTAATGAAATCTCCCAGGTCATCTTGTCGTTAGAACTCAAAGAATAAAGTTGTTTTTTTGTCGTTCCTCTCATTACTTTTATTTGCTCTGGAAAATTGAGTTCCATCTCCAACTCAAGGGCGTCTCCTTCGCTTTTGTTTTCAATCAAAAACTCCATTGGAAAAGATTTACCAATGAGAGGAGGCCTCAAATTTTTCATGGATATTTCTAAAGAGGGTGGTGGTGAGGTTATTTTAGGTTTAACAATTTCTCTATTTTCATGATGGAAGACAAATTTCTCATCTAAAACACAGCTAAAAGAAATCGGACCGATATAAGGTTCATCAACTTGAAAATGAGGCTTCAATCCGTACTTAAAATCATAATTCTCTCCCACTTTTAGTGTTTTTGGTAGTTCGGGTTTGATTTGTGCCGTGATATTATCAGAAAATTTAATCGAAATGCTTGTAATTGATAAATCTTCAACCTGAAAGTTGTAATTAGGATTTTTAATGATATTTATTATAGGAGAGCTATCCAAATTTATAATCAAATTCATCATATCTCTTGTCGTGTATTGATCCTTATCTAGAGTTAATTCGATTTTTAAAGAGAGATTTGCCTTTAAAAGAGCAATCACTAGATAAAAAAGATACAATTCCTTTTCATTAAAATCAAATTGCTCCACCATGGCTTCCGCTTTTTTAAAATAATTTTCATTTTGATCTCTTATTGCTAACGTTAAATTAGACACTAGTATGACATAAGGAGATTCCTTAAAATAATCAGTATCTACGTTCTTTTTTATTTCCTTTAGTAGTTCTAATCCTTGATCTTGCTTCCCAACTAAAGATAAGCATAAATAAGATAAGGTGGAATAGAATAAGTAATAATGATATTGATTTTCAATCTTTTTTAAATTAGGAATAAATTTGATGCAGCTTTTAAAGTATTTATTTGAAGATTTTATGTCGTTAATAAGGAGAGAACAGTCTCCAGCATTTCTCAAAGCATTGATTATTTTATCATCTTTATTTTGGAATTCAAATGACTTTGCAGCGTAATGATAACACTCTCTTGCGATTTTAAACTCATTTAATTCAGAATAGAGTTCTGCGGCAGAATTAAAATATTTTGCAGCTTTCTTATATGACTCCCCTTCGTAATAAAGCTCCGCTTTATTTAACTCTTTTTCAGCATTTGCGTTTGGGTCCTTTCCCATTTAGCATATCACATTATCAAATTGATGTTTAAAATTTGGGATTATTAAGATAATAAATTAAAAAATTAAAAGAATTATATAAAATTTTAAAATATTTTTAAGAAATAATCATACTACATCCGAAACCTTCACAAGGTTAGTCCTCTTGAGACTAAGATTTATTCACAAGACTCATTCTAATCGGTTTTTGACTTTTTTTCGTTTTTTGCATTATTAGCGTTATTATTAGACACTTTGATGGTCTTAAAAGGATTATTTTTAAGATCTTCAATAATTTGTGAAATCCGAGTAACTTCCTCTTGAAATCTCTGTCCTTCTGCTGCGCTACAAAAGAACATGTGCACGCGCTCGGGTGACATACCTACCGATTTTAATATCTCTCTCGTGTATTCTACATTTCTTTCTGCCACGAGATTTCCGGTTTCATAGTCGCACTCTCCAGGATATCAACCTGAAACGATAACTCCATCTGCGCCTTTTCCTAAGGCTCTCATAATTAAGCTTGGAGTGACCCTTCCCGTGCAATTGATTCTTATAGGTCTAATTGTCGCTGGGTATTGTGCTCGAAGAGTTCCTGCCATATCACTTGCTCCATAACCTCATTTCCAACATAAAAACGCAATTATTTTAGTATTATTTGTTGTTTCCACATTACACACCTCTTTAAATTTCTTCTAAAATTGCGTCAATTTGTTCTTCATACTGAGGCTCTCGATAATAGCGCAAAGATATCGCCTCAGATGGACAATTTGACAAACATGTCCCACATCCTCTACATAATATATCATTAACTTCCGCACCATCATCTTTTAAAGTAATTGCGTCATAAGGACAATTTAATTCACACAACCCACATTGAGCACATCTTTCCTTGTCTACCGTAGCACGGATCAAGAGTATGCGATATTTATCTTTACTCATAATTTTTGCTAAGGAGGAAGCAGCGGCTTTTCCTTGAGCAATAGATTCTGCTATGGATTTTGGTCCTTGAGCTACTCCTGCTAAAACTATCGCTGGTACTTTGGTATCTATTGGGTTCAATCTCGAATGAAATTCCTTGAAAAAACCATCCTGACTTGTTTCAAGCTTGAGCAGACTCTGAATCTTCTCCACTCCTTTAGCAGGTACCATTGCACAAGACAATATGACCAGATCATATTCCAATTCTCTTAATCCACCAGAACCTAAGGTATCTTGCATTATAATTTTTAAATTGTGAGTGTCTGGGTCTTCCTTAATTTTAGAAATATTTGTTCTGACATATCTGATCCCTTCTCTTCTTGAGGCGGTAAAATATTCTTCGTAATCTTTACCTGCAGCTCTAATATCCATGTAAGCTACAGTGATATCAGAATCTGGATAATGTTGTTTAATTAGTTTCGAATTTTTAATGGTTATCATGCAGCATACACCTGCACTACAATAGGCGTTCTTATTGAGGTCTCTTGAGCCAACACATTGAATAAATAAGATCTTTTTGGGACGCTTTCCATCAGATGGTCTTACAAAATGTCCGAGTGTTGGTCCATTTGGTGCTAAGATTCTTTCTAACTTCATTTGCGTGATTACATTGGGATATTTATTATAACCTAAATATCCTTTTTCAGGTTTGTATTCATCCCATCCTGTTGCAACCACAATAGAACCCACTTTAACTTCAATGATTTCATCTTTTTGATCAAAATCTATAGCATTTAATTCACACGCAGTTTTACACAATCCACATTTAATGCAAGCATTCATATCAATTTGTGCTAATGATGGAACTGCTTGAGTGAATGCTATATAAATTGCTTTTCTTGGGTTGAGTCCTTCATTGAATTCATCAGAACTATAGGCTGGACATACTTCAACGCATGCTCCACACCCATTACAATCACCGGTCACGTATCTTGCCTTTTTTCGAATTTGTACGTTGAAATTTCCGACAAACCCAGATACATCTTCAAGTTCGCTATAGGTATAAATATTCAATCCTGGTGTTCTTGCAGCTTCCAACATGACAGGACCCAGTATTCATATTGAACAATCGTCTGTTGGAAAAGTTCGGTCCAGCATTGCCATCTTGCCTCCAATTGTTGGACTTTTTTCCACAAGGTGAACTTCAAAACCTTGTTCAGCTAAATCGATAGCTGCAGTTAAGCCAGCAACGCCACCTCCTATTACCAAGGTTTTTTTCGTAATATCTACTTCCTTAACCTCGATCTTTTCCAAAACAGCAGCTCGGGCAACTGCGGATCTTATAGCATCTTCCGCAACTTTTTGGGCTCCTTGTTTATTATTTCTATGAACGAAGCTAGAATGTTCACGAATATTCACGAATTCCAAAAATGAAGGGTCCATGTTCATTGATTCAAGCACGCTTCTAAAAACGGGCTCATGGGTTATTGGCGTGCAAGAGGCAACAATTAGTCTATTTGCATTATTCTCGATCATCTTTTCTTTTATGAATTCAGCTCCTGGCTCAGTACATAGGCTAATATAATCAGAGGCAGCCACCACGTTGGGTAATGTTTTTGAGAATTCTGCTAAAGCGCGACAATCAATTATTTCTGCAATATTAATACCTCATTGACACACAGCTATAAAGATTCGAATTTCTTCAGTTTCAATCGTTTTATCAGTCTTTGTTTCTACCATTGCAAATCAATCCTTCCTTACTATTTTTTATGTTCCTCCAAATTTATTATAATATATATTTAAGATTGAAAATACGTGATGTAATATAAATCTCTAAATATGAAAAAATAAATTTAAATCAAAAATCTTGCTTATACTTTTTATAAGTAATTATCTTAAATTAATTTCAAACCATACATGAAAAAAATCACAAAAACAAGAGAGCGCAAAAATCATGATGATAAACATGCTTCAGAATGGTGAGAATGGTGGTATACCACCTCAATTATTATTCGTCTTTTTTCCTGCCATGTTTGGCTTGGCTCTAATATTATTGAAGGCCGGATTAGCATTAACCAAAGCAGAAGTCAGGACCACGTTTAAATGGGTTCTAGCTAGTTTTGGAATTCAGGTAGGAGTTTTCTTTTTTGTGGGTTCTCCTCTCATGTTATTAGGCTTTTCAGGAATGATGCAAGGAGGTCCTGAGTTCAGTTTAATAATCATATTCGTTATTGTAGCATTATTTTTAGATGTTAACGTGTTAAATGTCACGCATCAATTAGGAATGAAACGTGCTCTTATAGTATTTTTCATGATGTTAATTCCATTCTTATTTGTTGTTGGATTTCTAATATTCCTTTTGACGCAGGTAGGATAATAAGAGATCAATTTTTCTTCTTCCTGAACATTATTACTAATTTTTTTCCCATATCAAAGATTACTAAAGCTTATTAAGATGTAAAATCATTATAGTTTTGATTTATCATCAATTTTTTATTTCAATCTTAGAAGAAATAACATTTTGATTTTAAATGGATTAAAAAAAATCAATTTAGGAAATGGGATAATTACACATGACAATAACAGAAATAGATATTATTAGTGGAATTTCTAGTTTAATTAGCATTATAATCTTTACCCTTCTTGGTTTAATAATAATTTCGAAATATTTTAAATACAGGAGCAGGGATCTACTTCTTTTTGGCATTACGGTAATCGGTCTAGCTGAACCTTTTTATGGCCCTTCCTTTTCTTTTTTAACTGCTCTAATTACTGGAGAAGGGCTTTCAGTTGAACCATACATGCTATTATCTCTTGTAGGAAATCCGATAACCCTGGTATGTTTTGTTGCAGTAGTTGCTAATCTCGTGTATAAAGAAAAAGGTAGGATAATTGTATATTTATTTATTATTTATGCAATAATTATAGAGATCTTGCTATTTTACTTCTTGTTTACTGAACCAAGCTTAGTTGGGGTTATAAAAGGCATTACTGATGCAGAGTACGGGATATTTGCCCGAACATATGTCATATCAGCACTCGTGGTTCTTATTATCGGGGGAACCTTGTTTGCTAGGGAATCCATAAAGTCTAATAAACCAGATTTAATATTAAAAGGCAAGTTATTGCTCCCCGCTTTTTATATTTTCGTCATTTCGGCTATTATCGACGCTGCGGTTCCATTAAATGAGATTACATTGCCCTTAAATAGAATTCTATTGATTTTAAGCGGTATTTTATTTTACTTGGGCTTCGTTTTACCTGACTGGTTTAAAAATCTATTCATAAAAGAAACCTGAAAAATCAGTAAAAAAATAAAGATGATTTTTTAATAATTTTTTTTTTATTTTTTAATTCAATAGTACTCACAATCAATAATTAATTTTATTCGGTCACAAAATTTCTCTTATTTTGTTTAATTCTTTATTCATGGTTAATATTTCTTGTTTAGCGGCTCTACTGAATTTCTCCGGAGGGAAATCTTTCATTTTATCATAGGCAAACATTATCCCACGAGAGGAATTCACAATCGCACCTAAACCTTTTTTATTAAATCCAAATTTAATAGCTTTTGCTTGAGCTCCTTGAGCCCCATAACCAGGAATTAAAATGAATGATTTGTTTAAAATCTCTCGCACGCTCTTCAATTCATCTGGATATGTCGCACCAACAACGGCTCCAAGCTGATGGAAGTTAGAAAAAGTGGGTAAATTCTTACCCCATTTATTAATTAACTTAGCCATCTGCATGTAATTTCGCTCTAGTTTTATTGAATCCATTTCAATTTCACTTTTTGCTGCTGGAACATCCGAAATTTCTACACTAAATAAGTCTTGAAATTCCTTGCTACTAGGGTTGGATGTTTTTACTAGGATAAAAAGTCCTTTATCTTTGAACTCTAAGAACGGTTTGACTCCATCAAAACCAAAATAAGCGTTTAAAGTACACGCATCGGCATTGAATATATTGAACATGGAATGAGCATACGCTTCTGATGTCGATCCTATATCATTTCTTTTTGCGTCTAAGATTACTAACATGTCTCTTTTATGGGCAAATTTGATGGTATCCTTTAAAGCATTCAATGCTTCATATTTTTCATAAAACGCAATTTGAGGTTTGATCACGGGTATTAATTCGCTGACCTCTTCTATTAAGGATTTATTAAACTCTAAAATGATTTTATTAGGATCTCTAAATTCATTAATAAGAAACTCGGGAATTTGACCTGGGCCATCCATTCGTGGATCGAGTCCCATGCAGACAACACTGTTTCTCTCTTTAATTAATTGAATTAATTTTTCAATAAAAGGCATGATTTCCATATTTTAGAAATTTTTGAAATATTTAATTTTTTTTCAAAAACAATTAATTAATTGCTTATCTACAACAATTAAAAAAATAATTTAAGTTTAGCAACTAGAATGTCTGAAACTTCCGAAATTTCAAAAGAGAAATTAGATAAACGGATTCTAATAATTTTTTTGATTATCTTTACAGAAGTTTTAGGCTTTAGCATGGTGGCTCCAGTAATTCCGTTCTTAGCTTTATCTCTTGGATTGAACGTGTTTCAAATTGGGTTGATTTTGAGTATTTTTAGTTTATGTCAATTTTTTGCCAGCCCCGTGACAGGCAAACTAAGTGATCGTTATGGAAGAAAACCACTTTTAATAGTTAGTCAGATTAGCACGTTCATTGGTTTTATATTATTAGGTTTAGCAAATGAAGTTTGGATTTTAGTTTTGGCTCGTTTAGTTGATGGGCTTTTAGGCAGCAATATGACGGTAAGTCAAGCCTATATTAGTGATTCAACTGAGCCAAGAAATAGAACTAAGGTATATGGATATTCCAGTGCTGTTTTTGGTGCAGCATTAATCTTCGGACCATTAATAGGAGGAACACTTTCAACTATAAGTTATTCTACTCCGATGTTTCTTGCTGCAGGAGTATGCCTAGTCTCAATCCTATTAGTTATTATATTTCTTCCTGAATCTTTAGCTGTAAAAGAAGAGAAGGTTAGAATTACATTTAATGATATTTTTCCTATTGATGATGCTAAAAAGTTTTTTAAAGACTCGAAAATTAGAAAATTACTCATTATTTTCTTAATCTATAGTTTGGGATTCATGCTCTTTATTTCTACTTTTGCTCTCTTCGCTGATATCCAAATTAAGGTCACGGCTCAAGAAGTGGGATTTTTTATGGCTTGGATCGGATTATTAAGAGTATTCTTTCAAACTTTATTGATAAGTCCTCTTCAGAAGACTTTTGGTGAGAATAAGGTCTTAAAACTAGGAATAATTTCAATGATTACTGCCTTTACGTTTCTTATTTTTACCACAACCTTCCTTTTTACTTTTATACCTTTATTGTTTATAGCTTTTGGAACTGGAGTTTGCCGTCCTGTACTTACAAGTAAATTAGCAAATAGCGTTGAGCGAGAAGAGACAGGTTGTCTTCTCGGCGTGAATAATGCGCTCATGAGTATCGCACAGATAATTACACCAATATTAGGTGGAATAATCTTATATTATTTAAATTCTCGAATCTTACCCGTTATTTCAGCATCATGTTTTGTAATTATATTTACTATATTGTTATTCAACACTTCAGAAAAAGATTCACTCCAAGAAAGAATAAATGATTCGAATTCAAAACGGGGTTGATAAAGTTCAATTTATCAATCGTTATTTTGAAGCTTTAATTACCACAAATGAGCCCTCTCCATGGCTCTTTTTAACAGGCTCTATTTGGTGAATTTCTTTTAAATCATGAAAGATCGTTTGGAAAAACTCAAAAGTCCTAAAACCAGCCTTCTTAAGGTAAAAAACAATTTCTTTTGTTGAAAAAAAGGTTGCAGACTGATAAAAAACGCTTTTACTTTTTCTTTCTTGATATAATTTTCCAATGAGACTATTTTTATCGATAAATCCTATAATCAATGAACCTCCTGGTTCTAAAATCTTTAATGCTTCTTTAAAGGAAAGAAGTAGATTTTCTACAAAACAGATGGTAGTGACCATTAAAGCAAAATGGAACGTGGCTTCTCTAAAAGGCAAATTTTCAGCGACGGCATCTAACACTATAATACCCTTGTCTTGAGCTAACTTTAGCATTTTCTTGGAAGGATCTATTCCCATTTTAATGCCTAAAGGAGATGCAAATCTTGCGCTTCCCACACCTATTTCAATTGTTTTCCTATCCTCAGTGAGCACTTTTTTGACTGCTAAAAGTTCCGACTCGTAAGCAAATTTATTATCTTCGAACCAATTTTCGTATTGAAAGGCATGTTTTTCGAATGGCTCGATTTTGTGCATCTTCATTTATTGAATAAATATAATAAATTTTAAATTAGTATTTTGATTACAAATAATGAATAATTATTCAAAATTAATATTAAAAAAACTAGGTTGAATCAATGAGAAGCTATACAGAAATAATAAAAGATGATGATTTTAAAGTAAATGATGAGTATCGTGTAGATACTGATGTATATAAAATGTGTTGGGGCTGCGAGACCAAACACAAAGCCGGGCACATGGTTTTTGATGCCTCCAAAATGCGAAGGATCTTTTTTTGCGATGATTGCTTCGCGAAATTAAAGGAATGAGTTCAATTCAATAAACATTTAAATTAAATTACCACTAAATTCCAAGAGTTGAATAAAAGTCATTAATGAAAGCCAAGAGGACTACCTGAAAGCTATTTACTTAATTTCAAAGCATAAAAAAGCTGGGTGGGTTTCTAACTCCGAAATTTCCGAACATTTAGATATTAAACCAGCTTCAGTATCAGGCATGCTGCATAAATTAAAGGAACATGGATTTATAATCTGGAAACCACGAAGCTCAATACGATTAAGTAAAAAAGGGAAAGATATAGCTCAGCAAATTACCAAAAATTATAAAAAATTAAGACAATTCTTCGCCGGAATTCTAAAAATAGATGATAAAGAATTAATAGATTCCTTAAGCTGCGGTATTGAACATCACATGACACCTGAAGTTGTTGAAGCATTAGATAATTTGTTAGCTTAATGGAAACGCAATAAATACTATATCTACACGATAGCAAATCTTTATAATGATTTATGGGAGATTTGATTAGATGGACGTTAAAGAATTAGAAAAGTATGGAATAGATGCTCCTAATAAAGGTAAACTAATAATTGATTTGTCTTCTGATTGGTGCATGCCGTGTAAAGTGCTTTCTCCAATTTTAGAACAGTTTAGAGATGAGGGTTTAATAAACTTAATACAAATTAATGTTGACAATAATCGTGAGTTAGCCCAAAAATTGAACATTCAAGCAGTACCTACGTTATTATTTTTTAAAGATGGCAAGCTCTTGGACAAAAACATTGGTATCGATGGTGAACCGCTAGTGATTAGAGGAGTTATGATTGGAGCTGTGGGTGATATAATTTTGAAAGAAGTTATAAAACAAATGTAAATCTTGAATTAAAATTTTATAAATAGCGAGAAAATTCATGATGGAAAAGAAAAAGGCTATAGGGATAATTGGATCCCCTCGAAAGGATGGAAATACAGCATATTTGACGGACCAACTTTTAGATTTATTAAAAGATGAGTTCGAAATCGAGAAAATATTTCTTAAAGATTACGATATAAGTTCATGTCAAGAATGTTATTATTGCATGGACCATGACGATTGTTCCATTAAGGATGAAATGCAAAAAATATATGCGAAACTTAAGGAAAATCAAGTCATAATTCTATCAAGCCCCATTTTCATGGGAGGTATAACTTCATTAATGAAAATATTAATGGAAAGAACGTGGCACTTGAGGAAAGGGCAGTTAAAAGATAAAATTGGAAGCTATATTATCGTTGGTAGGCGCGATATAGGTGCTGGAGTTAATGAAATGGAAGAATATTTATCGCGACTTAAAGTAAATAAAATTGCCGGCGTATTAGGGTTTGGTTTTCATAAGGAAGATGTTACAAAAGATGAAGAGGCCTTAAAAAATATTCAAAGATTAAGCAATCAGATCATTAGTTTAAGTCAGTAATGTATTACTGATATTGAAAACCGTGCACTAATATCCCTACTATTTTTTTTTATAATTATTTGATTACCATCTTGATTTTTCGCCTAATTTGATATCTAAGACTGGTGTACCGTTCACAGCATCAAAGTTTTTGACAAAAAGTGTACAGTTTTCAATTTTTTTAAGTTCAACGTTAGAAACACCAATTCTAGATAAACGATCAGGAGTCCGTGAGGCAAAAATTCCCACTTTTTTGCCATCCATTCCTCTGGAAAAGATAGAGCGAATTTTTCGCTGCTTATGCAAATAATACACCACAGTAATCCATTTTTCATCTTCCAATTTATAGAGAAAAGGTCGCTGACTTTCAAAAAGATGGATTTTAGATATTTGACTCCTTCTTCCTTTCAAACCAAATCCATCGCCTCGTTCCAATTGATTTTCTATGAATCCAATTGGATAGATCTTAAATGGCTGGTGATTTTCATATAAACAAGAATAACACGTGAAATAATCATCTATTTGTTCGAGCTGTGAGAGTTCAAATTCTTTTTTACATTTTTTACAAACAGGCATGAGATATTAGACACAAGTTTAAATGATATGAGATTTAAAGGATTTAAGAATCATTTGAGATTAAATTTGCTTGATGATTTCTTTTAGGATGGATTCATTGAAAGCTCCGATTAATATCCCTCTTTTGACAAGAGTTTCTCCATAAACCGTGATCTCTTTATTTAAGAGCTTTCCATCCTTGAAAAAAATTAAAGCAGGTACCGCATTGATATTTAATTCTCGAGTTAATTTAGAATTTTCACTAATATCTAATTCTTTTAACTCGATAGCACCTTCATCTCTGAATTTATTCAACATTGGAGATAGCAACTGACAAGATTTACACCACTTGGAACACAAAATTATAATGAATTTTCCTTTCTTAGGACCCGCAATTCCAAAGCTTTCTAAATCTTTTGTGCTCAATTATGGTTATCTCCAATCAGAATCCATTCCTTTTTCATTTTGAATAGTAATTATGCATTGTTTATATCATTATTTCTTCATAAATCCAATAAATTTTAACGAAATTTATAAAATATAAATAAATGACGAATTTTATTTTGAATTATTATTCATTAGATTTAAATAATTAGTTCTACCCTTTTACATGAAATTAATCCTTCGATTGAAAAATCAAGAGTGATATGAAACCGATGGAACCTGAAATTAAAAGTTTTAATAAATTTCTTGATTTTGATTCCAATAGACATGTCCTTTACTATAACATCTACTATAATGACATTAAGCGAGTGGTTAAGATACCAATCTCTGATTGTGAGAAAGAAGAGATTGCCAATGAAAGAGGGGACGAGGTAAAGATTGAAAAATTTGACCTCACGAAGTATAAGTTTTTAATCAATTGTGATGATGGTAAGAACCTACAGTATTACTCATAATTAGTCAATTCATACAAAATTATAGAATTTGATATTTAGAGGTGAATTTTCATGAAAAATAATATTCGATATAGATACGAAATGAACAAAACTGAGGAGGAGGTTCAGTTCTGTTGCTCGAAAGGGGAATACTTATTTCACGATAACGATGAGCGAAGCGGTTTTATGAATGAAAAAGATTTTTTTTCCATATATGATGTTTCCTGAGAAACCATGGATTACCAGAAAAGTTAATAAATTCCTCTAAAAAGTGAATTTAATTGATTTTTGTGGTTTTTGAATGAAAAACAATTAAATTCACAACCTTTTTTTTAAAATAAAGAAAAAAATAGAGAAAAAATTCATTAATTAATTCTAAATTTCTTCAAATTTTACTTGGACTTTTTTTACAATTCCAAACTTTTTAGCATATTTTTGCATATATTTTGTTCTATGTTCAGTTATTTTCTCAAGTATTATTATTGATGGAATCATAAGTAAAGTAAGAGTTATAGGAAAGACAAGAAAAAAAATTAACCCTGGTATATTTTCTAATTCTTGAGTTGCATAATTAGAAAATATAATATAGAAAGAAAGTAATACCGAAATTCCAGCATAACCCTTCAACAGATATAAATACCATCCACCTACGCTTCTTACTTCTAAAGGAAGTCTCTTTTTTTCTAATTTTTCTTTATTAGAATAGATAATTCCAGAATCTTGTAAGAACCATACTGGAGAGAATAAAGCTATGGCTATTCCTGATGTCACTGAAAGCAAAATCACCATTCCTAGGATTATCGTTACTGCATCACTAGGATTCATATCACCAATAATTAAACTATGGATAAAAGGATCTTCAAAAAATATTAACGCAAAATTTATAGCCATTAAGGCGGGGAAAAACCCTTTTAAAATTCCTTTAAATTTATTAGGATTTGGATCTTGAATTTCTTGTATGCCATAAGTCATATTTCTCCCAATTATTTGCTTATGGATATATAAAAATAAAGGAGCTAAAATATATCCAAAAAAAATGCCAATTATTGCACCCAACCACATCCATGTAAAAAAATAAAGAAATTGTAAACCTAGTGAATCTATAGGAAGTATACTTGTAAATCCTGGCTGCCCTGACTGTCCAATAAACACTATTGATATTATTAAAATTATAATGACTGAAATAATAGAAGCTTTTAAATAATTTTTATCAACCATATTATCAACTTTTTAAAAAAATATAATAATAGAAACTAATACTATGAATTAAAATCTTCCTTCCAATTATAAAAAGCTAAACTTTAGAAGATTATGAAATTCACATTATAATATCATTCGATAATGATTTCAATAATGAATTTCTATCAATAGATTATCTTTTTACCTATTAACTATCTAATATTTAGCAAATTTTTATTTTTATATAATATTTAAGAATAAAAAAGATCAAAGTATCTTAATAAGACTAATAAGCGTTAAATAAAAAAATGTAAGGAGGATGAAAATGAGTTTTGAAAAAAAATATAAACCAACCTGGAATTCTCTAAAAAAACATCGCACTCCCGAATGGCTTGATGATGCAAAATATGGAATCTATTTTCACTGGGGCATTTATTCTGTGCCTAAATGTGGTATAAATGGATCATGGTATGGTCAGAACATGTATCTCAAAGATACTAAACAATATAAGCATCACGTAAAAAATTTTGGAGATCCCTCGGAATTCGGTTACAAGGATTTGATACCTCTATTTACAGCAGAAAAATATGATCCAGATCATTGGGCAAAGTTGTTTAAAGAAGCGGGAGCAAAATTCGCGGGACCTGTTTGTATACACCATGATGGTTTTGCCATGTGGAATAGCAAACTGACGAAGTGGAATGCATTTAATATGGGGCCGAAAAGGGATATCGTTGGAGAAATGGAACAAGCCATTAGAAAGCAGGGATTGAGGTTCATGGTCGCCTTCCATCATGCGGAAAATCACTGGTTTTTCCCACATTGGTTTGAAGAATATGATACGTCTAATCCTGAATATTCTGGTTTATATGGCCCTATTCATGATCAAGACGCAGATCCTAAACGTAAATTACTTAGGAGATGGCATCTTCAAGCAAAGCCAAGTACAGAGTATTTCGAAGATTGGAAGGCTAAGATCATAGAAGTCATTGATTATTATAAACCTGATCTGATATGGTTTGATTTTGGTTTGGGAAAGATTCCTGATAAGTACAAGAAAGAGATGCTTGCATATTATTTTAATAAAGCTGAAGAATGGGGCACGGAGGTTGAGGTTACAATTAAGAATAATAATATTCCCCCGAGTATTGGAATTATTGATTATGAATTAGGAAGTAGCGAGAAATTAACATATTATAAATGGATAACTGACTCAACGGTTGATGACCAAGGAGCATGGTCATATGTAAAAGAAGCTGGATATAAATCAGGGGATATACTTGTTCATAATTTTGTAGATAGAATTTCTAAGCAGGGTTATCTTTTAATGAACTTTGGTCCTAAAGCAAATGGTGAGATTCCTGGGCCGGCGAGAGATTGCCTTCTTCAAATTGGAAAATGGTTGGAAATAAATGGGGAAGCTATTTTTAATTCGTCACCGTGGTATACTGCAGGGGAAGGAACGACTAAATTAGCTGCTGGGGGGATGTTCAGCGAAACTACGGGTGTTAAGTACACCCCTGAAGATATTAGATTCACTGTTAAAGATAACGCATTATATGCCATTTCTCTAGGTTGGCCTGGCGAGGAACTCAAAATTAAAACTTTAAGAAGTACCTATAGAATATCCCATAATTTAATCATACCCGCATTGGATGAATCCGATATTAAATCCATTAAGATGTTAGGAGTGGACGAGGAACTTGAATGGACCCTAACTGAAAAAGGTCTCATTATTAGAACTCCTAAAGAAAAACCTTGTGAACATGCGTACACTTTCAAAATATCAATGGCTTGAATTTTGGTCATTTATAGCCATATTCCTGATAGAGTCTATTTAATTTAATGGTTAGAATAATTCAAATTAGATCTGTTAAAGATCTGTCCTTTATAATTTTTACAATCTTTTTGCTTAGAAAGCCTGTAGCAAAAACCTTTGAGAATTCAAGTCTGTCAAGATATAATCTTAAACTTTTAACCTTATAGTTCTGATATTCCAAGACTTCTGCTACCTTTACGCTTAATTTCTCACCTTTATTGAAGGTAACATGTATGATGAATTCTTCGAAGAATATGTTATTATCAACCATGATTATGATAGGGTCAAATTTAATAGTGTCAAACAAATTAAAAAACCAATTAAGCCATTTTTTCAAATCGGTTTTTCCTTTCATCTTCAATCCGAATATTTCGATTTCACAGTTTTCAGAAAAATAGGTAATCATTTTATTTACATCCTGAAGTTCCAGATCATTATCAAGATCTTCTGCAAGTTTGATGATTTTATCTTTGTTTTGAATTTCATTCATTTTATGCCTCTAACAAATCTAAAAATAGTTTTAAATCATCTTATCATGGATCTAATAAAAATTTATCTAATCTATATTACCATTACTAATTTGTTATCCATTGATTAACTAATCCAAGAATTTTGGTGAAGATCTTGTAAAACCTATTATTGAAGTAATTATGAGTATTATAATGATTGCTATAAGCTCGATGAATACTTAAATCCAAATTGAATATTGATGCATCATCAAAATCATATTAATCGATTACATCATCAAGGATTCGATAAATTTCTTCAAGGGTATTGCTTATACTTATTGTATTTTGCTTATTGGTGACCATATTTCTGACAGTCACTTTTTTTTCTTTCATTTCTTTAGGTCCGAGTATGATAGTGATCAATACTCCCAAGTCGTTAGCTTTACTAAGCTGATTTTTTAAACTGTCGAATTTATAATCCATGATACATGGAAGTCCTTCTTCTCTAATCATACCTGCCACCTTAAATGCATACTGGGAGACTTCTCCGTTGATAGATGCAAGATATATTATATCCCCATAATCCTTTTCATATATATAGTCTGGAATGAGATCGTATGTTTTTAAAAATAAAGATAGCATTAATACTCCCATTCCAAAGCCAATTCCTGATAGTTCTTCATCGGAAAATAGTGATAATAAATCATCATATCGCCCTCCTCCAAAAATAGCTCTTATATTTTCTGTTCCCGTATCAAACACTTCATAGACAGTACCGGTATAATAATCCAGCCCCCTTACTATGCTAGATGAGAAGGAACAATATTCTGAGATGCCAGCTTCTTTTATTAAATTATCTAATTCTATTAATTCCTTATATCCAATAGAATCGTAAAATTCCTCAGGAACATTATCAAATTTTTTTAATAAATCTTCTAATGTCCCAGATTCTTTTAATTTCAATATCCCTTGAATTAAGGTCTCTTCTTGAAAACTATCAATAAGATATTTCTCAAATTCACCTTCTTCCATTTTATCTGACTTGTCCAGTACTTTGTACACGAGTGCCATTTTATCTTTAGGAACCTCTAAGATATAGCGACATAACGCGTCAATGAATCGGCGATTGTTATAAAATATCTGAAATTGCTCAGCAGTGGCACCAAAACTCGTCAGAATTTCACAGGAGATTTTAAAGATTTCCACCTCAGCAAAGAGACTGTCCTCACCTAAAATGTCAAAATTTACCTGCTTAAACTCGCGTCTACGACCTTTTTGTGGGCGTTCATATCTATAACAGGTGGGAATTGAAAACCATCTAATAGGTTTCTTGAGTTCTTGGCTCTTCTTGGCTATCATTCTCGCTAAAGACGGGGTTATTTCGGGTCTTAATATGAGACGCTCTCCAGGCTTTCTTTCAACATAAAATGATTGTTCATTTACAAGTTCATCAGATGATTTAGCAGCATAAATTTCGATGGGTTCCAACAAAGGTACTTCATATTCATCATAGCAATACACGTCTGCAATATCGCGTATTACATCAACAATCCAATTGATTTCTCTCAATTCTTCTGGATAGAAATCATTGAAACCGCGTATGGGGTCTCGGGAAAATTTTTTCGACATGTTATAAATCGAACTCTGAGATTTTAAGAATTATAATAAAAAAAGAACAATCAAAAATAATTTTTTGTTTTACATGGAAATCAATATACTACTTATAATTAATAAGAAATTAGACACTAGCAGAATATTTTTATAGTTCAAGATCAAAAAAGAATAATTAAGGGGATATTAAATCATGGGTACAAAAGAAATTAGAATAGGTGAAGAGTATTCACATAAAAAAGCAATTACCTACGGTTTTGCAATTTTTACTACCCAAGCTATTTACCAAGCTTTTACATTTTTAGTATTCACTTTTTATTTTGCTGTGGTAGGTATTAATGTAGTTTTAATTTCTATCGGTTTCATAATTTGGTCAATTTGGAATAGTGTAAACGATCCACTT
Organism: Promethearchaeota archaeon; assembly: GCA_004524425.1. Next base: position 6,903 of record SDNN01000017.1, on the reverse strand, counting down.
ATAGGATATATGTCAGATAGGACTAATTCTCGATGGGGCCGCAGGCTTCCTTACATTTTTATATCAATTCTTCCATTAGCTCTGGTTGTATTTTTATTATTCACACCACCCTCAGCAATCGGAATTGATGGAGAATCGACAAATTTTGTATATTTCTTGATAATAATTCTAATATTTGAATTATTTTATACAATTTACACTCTTAATATCGTATCTTTATTTCCTGAGATTTTCATTACTCAAAAGGAAAGAACTACTGCAAATAATATTAGATCCATTTTTTTAATAGTAGGATTAATCATGGCCTTTATTCTCCCAAGCTTATTTATATCTGATTATTCCGACCCAAATGCCATTAACGAATATCAAATTTTTGGATTAGCCTTAGGAGGCATATTTATAGCAGGAGGCTTGATTTTCATTTTATTTGGTCCAAGAGGCAGAGAAGAATTCAAGGAAGAATATAGGGGTGTTTCCTCTTTTTTTAACTCGATGAAAACATGCTTAAAAAATAAATCTTATCGCTGGTTTATCCCTGCTGCGTTAGCAAATTGGTTTGTATTAGGAATCTTACCCACGATATTTCCCCTTTACGGAAAATTTGTCTTGGGAATAAAAAATTCTCTCCTTCTTTCCTTATTACTCGGTCTCACCTTCATTTCTGCAGTTTTATTTATCACTCTTGTATGGCGTCCAGTTGCTCAAAAAATAGGGCTAAGAAAAGCGTGGATAGCTTCGATGACGGTCTGGATAATTACGTTAATTCCAATTTTGTTTATCGAAAACATTGTCATGGGTTATATCGTATTTTTCCTAATGGGAATGGGACTCGCAGGTTCAATCTATTTTTTAGATTTAGTTTTATCGGACATAATCGACGAGGATGAGGTGAATTACGGAAAGCGCAGGGAAGGAGGTTATTATGGTGTAAGTGCCTTTATTACAAGATTATCCACAGCCTTGGTTTTTTTGGCCATTAGTCTCGTATTTACTTACGTAGGATGGGCATTATACGAACCCGAGAAGGCAACGGTTCAAGTAATAATGGGGTTAAAAATACTCATGGTTATATTTCCCATCATTGCTCTCGGTATTGGAATAATTTGCATGTATAAATATCCTCTTGATGATAAATACCTCTCCGAAATTAAAGAACAATTGGATAAGATTCATATTAAAAAGAGGGAAAGAATATAAAAAGAACATGTAATAAGCGAATATTTCTCATAAAAATGCTCTTATAAAATAAGAATATACATGGTTTCAAATTAATAAGGAAAGTATTATTATCCTTTACGAGCAATGATAAATATTTGATAATATTTAACAAGGTTTAGAAAAATATGACTGGTAATATATTAATAAAAAACGGCATTATAATAGACGGGACGAATTCAAGAAGATATAAAGGAGATTTATTAATCTCTGGCGATAAAATAAAGCAGATAGGGGAAATAGATGATTCAAAAAATCCACAGGTAATAGATGCAAAAGGACTTGTTGTTGCTCCTGGATTCATTGATGTTCATACTCATTTAGACTTTTTCTTTCCTTCTTCTCGTCATGCTGAGATTCTAAAAACCTGGGCATATCAGGGAGTAACCACAATTGTGGCAGGAAATTGCGGGTTTAGCGTAGCACCAATAAATCACGAATATGAAAAAATATTCTCATCTTATTGTAGTTTTGCCTTACCCAAAGATGGACTTAATTACGAATGGACAACGATGAAAGATTTATTCGAGTTCTTAGAAAAAAATGGCTTAGCTTTTAATTTAGCGATGCTCACGGGACACAATACGCTAAGAACAAATGCAATGGGCTTTCAAGCCCGTTTTGCCGAAGATAATGAAATTTCAGAAATGAAACAATCTCTAAAAGAATCGCTCGATGCGGGATCAATTGGATTATCGCTCGGTCTCGCTTATTGTCCCGGTATATTTTCGCATACGGACGAGATTATCGAGCTGGCATCTGTTTTAACGCCATATGGAGCACCACTGGTTCCTCACATAAGAGGCTTAATGACAAAATTTTTAGATAAAGCGGTCGAAGAAGTAATTCAAGTAGCCGAAAAAAACAAAATTCCGCTTCATATCTCTCACCACGCTGGTGGAGGTTTGTCGCGTATAAGAAAAAAAGCGACAAAAATTATAGATGAAGCAATTGAACGAGGCGTAAAAATTAGTCACGATAATATAGCTTGGCCTAATTCCTCTACAACCGTTTTACAATCGTTTCCACCATCGCTTTTTGATGGGGGTATTGAAAAGTTTTTCGAAAGGATAAAAGATCCACAAATAAGAGAAAAAGCAAAGGATGAAATCCTCAATTTTGAGCCTAAGTGGCCTAATTGGGAACACAACTGGTGGATTGATAAAAACTTTAATTTAAACCTCTATTTAGCCGGATTTAGAAAAGAAAAAAACAAAAAATTCGAAAATAAAAGCATAAAACAAATTGGTGAGATGTTCAATAAAGATCCGCTCGATGCGTATATTGACTTGGTTATTGAAGAAGAGGGAAAAATCTACTTTATTACCAGTCCCTTCGATGATTCCATGGCAAACCAATACGTGGAAATATTATTTAAGGATCCAAATTGTTCTCTTGGAACAGATATAGTTGGCGTTGACCTCAATACCATTTCTCCAGGTTCTTATGGCGCATTTCCCAAAATCTTAGGCGAATTCACGAGGGAAAAAAACCTATTTAGTTTAGAGGAAGCGATATTCAGAATGACTGGACTACCCGCCCAACAGATGAAATTACCTAATAGAGGCGTCATTAAAAAAGGAGCTTTTGCCGATATTACTATATTTGATCCTGAAAAAATTAAGTGTACAAGCAAATACACAGATCCATATCATCTCCCGACGGGTGTGAAGTACGTTCTTATTAACGGAAAAATTGCGTTTGAAGACGGAAATTACGATCCTGGATTATTAGCGGGTAAGGTTATAAAAAGTAAAAAGCTCTGAATTTGATCCTTTAATTATCTGTTTACATAGATCTATTCAAGTTGGGATTAGGAATTAAAAAATAAGAAAAAGAAAAAGAACTTCATTTCATTCAAAGTACAAGAATTTTACTAATTCATTTGAATGGATTTTTATCTTTTAAAATCTTGTCTTTATAAGTTTCTAAATTTGGAGGGCATAGCCCCTTTTCTGTAGCTTCTCGTTTCAGTTCTCTCATCATTTCTGCTAAATCGATTCCTGCAGGACACCAGTTCGAACAATTCTCGCATCCCGTACATAAGAACAATCCATCCTTTACTGCAGCTTCGATGCCATTGTGGATATAATCTCTTACGATGGCTTCTCCTCCTAAACCATATTTAGAAGCATAGATGTTACCGAATGCTCTAAAGGCCGTGCAGAGAAGATGGCAACTTTTGCAACTTATACATTTTAATAGATCCTTGTAAAATAGATTTTCTTTTACTGCTTTCGTTCTCCATTCATCAACCAGAATGACCACTACTTCTTTGGCGCCATACATGCCAAAAACCCTGGCACCTTGAACATCCGAAGTATTTGAAGGTGCTGAAATCAGGCTTATATAAGCTCCATCCACATTCATGATTCTTTCTTGAATTTTAGCACATAATAATGCATCAAACACCGTGGGAACGATTTTTTGTATTCCCACAACAACAATGTGTTTTTCGGTTGCCCTAGTGATGATACTAATATTTCCTTCATTTTCGACTAATAGAATTGTTCCATCATCCGCAGCAATGGCATTAGCAGACGTTAAAGATACTTTCACGTCATTTAATAATTCAGGACGATATGTTTTTCGAAAATAACCAACTATAGCATCTGGTGTGGGTTCAACCTCCGCACCATATTTTTCCTTGATTTTAGCTACGATTTCTTCTGGTGTAAATTGCACTCCAGGCCCTAGAGAATAAGTAGGCAAGTCATAATCCAGCATTTGGCACATCACGTCTCCCAAGTCTGTCTCCTTGACGGTTATGTTATTTTCTTTTAACGCATCATAAATACCGGTATCTTTGGCCTCCAAAGATTTGGACTTGTAAATGACTTTATTATCTCCAAGTTCCTCCATGAATATCTTTTGAGCCTCTTCATTAGTCTTAGCATAATGGACTTTGAAGTGATTTGTTTTTTGCATTCTTGTCATGCATTTTTCCACGTACTCCTCTAAATTTTCTAAGAAATCCTCCTTCATTTCTTCGACATGTTCTCTATGTCGGTCAACAAATTCGCGACTCGTGTCTTCATAAAGAAATCTTAAATCATAGGACTTATATTTAGCTTGACATCCTAATTGCCATATATCAGTAAATTTAAAATAAGGAGAGTCTTCATCCTCTAATTCCTTTAATTTATCTTTTAGTTCTTCATATAATACTTTTCCCTTATCAGACATTTACAGGATCAACTCCTTCCATTAATCTTAAAATAAAATCTTCAAATTTAATCACGGGTGTTTTAATATTATTTTCATCTTTTATTCTTTTGAATGCGGTATAACAAAATGGACATGCCGTTAACAATGCTTTTGACATTCTCATCTGATCAAATATTAATTTAGCATTATAATCACTATTTTCCTTAAAAATTGAATATACACCCCCTCCAGCTCCGCAGCATAAGGCATTAATTCGAGTGTTTTCCATTTCTCCAAGCTGAATCTTACCATCAATCGAGTTTATTATGTCTCGTGCCTCTTCTATTATAGGATCAGTGGCATTTTTCAAATGACAGGCATCATGATAATAAACTTTCAATTTTTTAGTGCCTTCGTATTTCAGGTTTAATTTTTTTAAATTTTCTGGGGTGTCCATGAATTGTAATAAGTGCATTACGTTGATCTTAAACTCAGATCCTAAATACTCTGGATAATACCGGGTAAGATAATTATAACATCCCGCGCAAATGGTGACTAAATCAGTGACATCATTGGACTTAAACCAATCATTCACCATTCTCACATGTTCTCTTACTTTTTCCTCCGTCGCGACTTGATGAGCTAAGGATCCACAGCAGGGAGGATCTTCAATGACCACGTATTCATTATCAAGAAATTGAATTATTTTTTTAGCGTTTTCACAAGTATCTTTATATTTCCCGCTTGACAAACAACCAAAATAGATTAGTTTAGTCATAATTAATTGTAATTTTTCATGTTTTTAAATCTTTGATTGTTATGTAGTTTAATTGAATTGCTTATATTTGTTTATTCTCATCCCTAAGATTTCTTTTAAGTAAGATTTGATTTATCTTGTAATTTAATGTTAAAAATTAAAAGATCTAATCATATTATTTTTATCTCGCCATTCTTTCCCCTCCATATTGGTTTCTAAAAGGGGATCTTAAATTGAGTAAAAAACCTAATATAATTTTTATTTTAAATGATCATCAAGCTTACTATGGACACGGTAAAATGGCTGGGGGTCCTGAGATTAATCGCCCTTATTTCGAGAAGCTTGCTTCTGAAGGAATAAAATTTACACGTGCTTATACGGCTTGTCCTTTATGTGGTCCAGCAAGGCGGACAATGCTAAATGGATTATTTCCTCATAGCCATGGTGAAATTAAAAATGATTCAAACCATCCTTATGAGAAGGAAATATATTTGGATAAATTCGCAGAAGCGGGATATAAAAATTATTATTTCGGAAAATGGCATGCTGGCCCTGGAACTGCCCATGATCATCATTGTGAAGGATTCAGTTATAATGGTTATAACAATCCTTATACAAAGCCAGAATATGAGAAATATTTGAAGAAAAACGATCTTCCCAATTTCCAAGTGAGAATAAATCATAGTTTTCAAGCTAATCTAAAAGAAGAAGTACTTTATAAGCCCAATATGAATTGGTATACCGAAAATGCAATTGGAGTCATGGAAACACCCAAAGAAACTCATGAAGCTTTCTTTCTTGCCAATCTTGCTCGTGATAAATTGATAGAAATAGCAGAATCAGGGGAAAATCAACCTTTTCACATGAGAATTGATTTTTGGGGGCCACATCAACCGTTTTTTCCCGCCCAGGAATTCATAGATCAATATAATCCAGAAGAAATTCCTGAATATCCTAATTTTGGGGATGATTTACAAGAAAAACCCGAGATTTATAAATATGAACATCATTTTCGAATCAGTAATAATGGAAAAATCATAATCCCAAATCCGCTCCCTTGGTCTACATGGCAAAAAGTTCTAGCTTTTAATTATGCGCAACAAACGCTCATCGATGAAGCAGGGGGAATAATTTTAGAGACCTTGGAAGAACTTGGATTCGTGGAGAATACATTTGTGGTTTGGCTTTCTGATCACGGAGACACTATAGCCTCCCATGGAGGACATTTTGATAAAAATGCGTTCATGTCGGAAGAATTAATGAGAATTCTTTTGGCAATTAAATATCCCGATGAGATACAACCCGGTCAAATTTCCAATGATTTAGTTAGTAACCTTGATATAGTTCCGACTCTTCTAGAGATTGCAAACCTTTCCTTTAAAACTTCATTACATGGGAAAAGCTTAATGTCGTTATGTACTCAAAAAAACGCTGATTGGCGAGAAGATTTAATGTGTCAGACATATGGACACTTTACTACTCATTTAGGGCGATTATTAATTACCGATCGATATAAATACGTCTATAATGAAGGCGATATGAATGAGCTTTATGATTTAAAAGAAGATCCTTTCGAGTTAAGGAATCTGATCAGTAATAATGACTATGATGGTATGGTTTCAAACATGAAGACATGCTTGGCAAAATGGCGTGAGAAGACTGGAGATTTTATCACAGAAGACATGATTAAAGGAAAGAGATTAAAAAAGCCATGAAGAGCAGATAAGGATTATCTAATTCAATAAAAAAGTAACTGGATTCATACAAAAATATCATATCTTTTT